>NZ_JBHXQY010000139.1:0-12245 GCF_042716955.1 Nocardiopsis sp. NPDC058631
CTTCATCCACGTCGCCGAGGCACTGTACGCGCACGACGACCTGGAGGGCGCCGAACGGTGGGCGACGGTCGGTGCGCGCCGCTTCCTCGACCAGGGTTCCCCGGCCGCCGCGTACCCGCCGCCCCTCCTCGGAGGGCGTCGGGAGCCCTACGTGCCGCCGCCTCCGCCGCACATGCCGCAGTCCTCCTCGGCGGTCGGCTCGTGCGACGGGGGTCGGATGAGGGTCGTGGTCATGGTCCTGCTTCCTGTGGGGGTCACCCGCGGGTGACGGTGAGGGTGTCGCCGCAGTGGCGACAGGTCGCGGTGCGGATGCGGTCGTGAGGGCCGGGCGGGTCCGGGACGTGGTCGTGCTGTCCGGACGTGGTGCCAGGGCATCGGGTCCTGCCGTCCATCGCTCTCCCCGGTTACGAGGGGGTGGGCGCCCCGGCCCCCGGGTCGGGGCGCCCGGTCTCAGAGGGCCGATCGGACGGCCGCGTGAAGGTACGACCGCGTCCTGCGGAGCGGACCGCCGGGGGTACGGGGCGGGGCGGCACCGGCCGCCCCGGCCGCCGTCGTCGGCACGTCGTCGGGCAGGGTCTCCAGCGGGGAGCGCCACGACAGTGGGTGCGGGTGCGGGTCACGCCCGGGGGCGAACACCACGCGGACGACCGGGCCGCGGCGGGCCCCGTAGACCGGGTGGCCCTGGAGGTCCGGGCCCAGGTAGGTGACGCGGGCCCCGTGGGCGGCGGCCCACTGGGCGAGAGCGGCCATGGTGGGCAGGTCGCGGATGTCGCACACGGTGCGTCGGGCGGCGCTCATGCGGCCCTCACCGCCGGGCCGTGTCCCTCGGCCTGCAGGGCGACCGCGATGAGGGTGCCGAGCCGGGGCCGGTCCGCACGACGACGGCGAGCGGCCAGGGGCACCACGGGCGCGAGGTCCCCGGTGCGGCTGCTCGGCAGGAGCAACGGGATCGGGCCGGTGACGACGTTCGGACGGGGCGCGCGGGGCTCGGCCGCGTACCGGCGGACTCGGCCGGAGCGCCGGCGTGCGGCGTCGACCAGGGCGCGGGCCACGGGCCACAGCGCGGAGAAGATGACGAACGGGTATCGCACGAGGCGACTCCTCACAGAGCGTGCCGGGTGGGAAGCCCGGCGGGGGAATGAGTACAACCAAGAAAACATGAAATCCTCAGACTTTCAAGATCTTCAGAGTTTTGCTGAACTCATACCATGAGGATTTCATGCTTTCTGTAGCCGGATGCCCGAATCGCCGACCAGCCGTAACATTCCGAGAGACGCCTCACTGCAGGAGAGAGCCCATGTCCGACACACAGCGCCGCCTCAGCGTGCGACGCCGCCGACTCTCCGAGGAGCTGCGAGCCCTCCGCGTCTCCGCGAGCATGACGCTGGAGGATGCCGCCGCGGCCACCGAGTGGAGCGTGGGGAAGGTGTCGAACATCGAGACCGGCGTCCGCTTGCGACCTTCCGTGGTCGAGGTGCGCGCACTCCTGGACGTCTACGGCGTCACCGACGAACGCCGCCGGGAGTCGCTGTTCGCCATCACCCGCCAGGCCGGGAAGAAGGGGTGGTGGACGAAGTACGGTGACGTCTTCCCGGACGAATTTCCTGTGCTGGAGTCGGATGCGACCGCCATCAGCACCTACGAACCGATGATCATCCCGGGTCTCCTGCAGACCCCGTCGTATGTGGAATTGCTGACGCGGTCGGGCAACCTCGTGCGTGACCCGATCAACATCGCCCGCGCCGTCGACGCGCGCCGCCGCAGACAGGAACTGCTCACCGGGCCGGACCGGCCCGCACTGTGGGCAGTGATCGACGCGGGCGCTGTCGAACGCCTCCGCGCCACCCCGGATGTGTGCCGCGAACAGGCGGAACACCTCGCCGACATTGCCGATGACGGCAACGGGGTGGCGGTTCAGGTGGTGCCGTTCAGCGCGGGCATCCACGCCGGGGCAAAGGGTTCCTTCGTCCTGATGGACTTTGCCGCCGCCGACCCGGTCGTCTACCTGGAGATGGACCAGGACGGCCTGTTCCTGGAGGAGTCAGAAGAAACAACCCGGTACCGAAATCTCTTCAATCATCTCGTCAGCCGATCACTCGGCGTCGATGAGAGCGTCGCCTACCTGCGCGAAATAGCCAAGGCACCCTGAAAGAGCACGCCGTGAATCTCATTCCCGAGACCATCGAATTCCGCACGTCTTCCTACAGCGACCGCAGCAACTGCGTGGCTGTCGCGGACGTCCCCGGAGGCGCGGTAGTCCGCGACTCCCAGAACCCGGACCGTGAGCAGCTGGCGTTCGCCGCGTCGGAATGGGTCGCGCTCCTGCACACCGCCCGCCCGTAGGCACAGAAGCGGGGAGCCCCTGCGTTGGCAGGGGCTCCCCGTTACTCATTCCCGCGCCGAGTCTACCCACCTGGGAGGCGCCCGAACAGCCCGAAATGCCGTGCACCCCCGGGCTGAGCCCCACGAGACCGTTCCACTCATATTCCCAGTTCAAAGCCATGGTGCTTCAGAGGGTGTCATCAATGCGGAGTTCTCCACCGGGGCGTACGACGGGATCGGATCGCCGTTCACCGTCTTGGATTTCCCTGAGCCCCTGGACCGACCATCGTCTATACCGACACTGTGAGCGGTCACCAGTTCGAGGAGGACCCCCGAAGACGTCGAGCAGTACGCCGTGAACTTGGGCATATACCAGGGGCGACGGCCCAGTGTCGTCATGCGCTCCCAGCTCATCGAGGGCATCCGGGAAGAAAGCAGCACATGAATATCACACCTGAGTTCCGTAAGAGCAGCTACAGCAACCACAATCAGAACTGCATTGAGGTCGCGGACCTCCCCGGTCAGCATCTTGTACGCGACGCCCAGAACCGCCACCTCGGACACGTCGAGTACCCGGTCGAAGCATGGACCGCGTTCCTCGCGGTCGCCCAGGGCGACACCGGCCGGTAGACCCCGCACAGCAAGCAGGCCCCCCACCCTGTACCGGGTGGGGGGCCTGTTGCACCTGAGTGCTCGTCGAGCATCGCCAGGAGTCTACTCACCAGGAGAGCGCCCGAACAGACGCCGCGCACCACCGTGTTCTACGACGAAACCTCCTCGGCGCCCGGCCCACTCCGTCCGGGTTCCCCGCCGCCGCACGGCCCGGCTCAGTGCAAGGCCTTGAGCCCGACGACGCCCGCGACGATGAGGATCAGGCACAGGGCCTTGAGCGCGCTGAACCCCTCACCGAGGACGAACATGCCGATCAGCGCGGTGCCGACGACGCCGATCGAGACCCAGACCGCGTACCCCGTGCCCAGGGGGATGGTCCGCAGCGCGTACGCCAGCCCGGCCATGCTCAGGGTCAGGGTGACGCCGAAGGCCACCGTCGGCCACAGGCGCGTGAAGCCCTGCGAGGCGTGCAGCGCGGCGGCCCACGCGGTTTCCAAAAGACCGGAGATCACCAGTACAACCCAGGCCATCGACCCGTACCTCCATGACGTGCGTGCAGGAACGCGCCGTCTTGTCGTACCGGGTACGGCGCACCTCGTCCGGGGTCTCACGGATCATGCCTGCGCGATGGGTCCGCGCGGGCGGTGATGCCTCGGAACCTACAACCCCCTCGGCGCCACCGGGCTTCCGGGTCGGGTGGAGAGGTGTGCCACCGGGCGGGGCCGTACGGGCCACGGCGCCCGCCGAAGGGCCCCGCCCACCGGGCCGCCCCGGCCGGTCCGTCCACCGCGCGGAACCGGACCACGCGCGGTGGCGGACCGGACCGGTGGCCGGGCCGTCCCGTACCGGCACTCCGCCACCCGGCGACCGTTCGTCCCGTACGGCGACCGTTCGTCGCACGGTGGACGACCGTTCGTCGCTCCGCCCCCGCGTTCGGCGCGCACGTGGGCGCGCCCCCTGCTGATGGGGAGTGCCACTCCTTACAGTGCCGAGTAATACAGATCACACGAAGGAGACGCGCTCACGACAGCGCGGCTGTTCCCGCCATCCCCCGGAGGTACCACCCAGCATGGCCACACAACGCCCACCAGAACCGCCCACCCCGCCCCCGGGCCAGGGGGAGGGCCCCTCCGGGGAGCAGCTGTCCGAAGCGGCCGTCATCGCCATGCACAGCGACCCCCGGTTCCTAGCTCTCAAGAAGAGCCTGTTCCGCTTCATCGTCCCGATGAGCCTGGCGTTCATGGCCTGGTACCTGCTGTACGTGCTGATGTCCGCGTTCGGGCGGGACATCATGGGCACCGTCCTCTTCGGCAGTGTCAACGTCGCGCTGGTGTTCGGCATCCTCCAGTTCGTCTCGACCTTCGGGATCGCGATCCTGTACACGAGCTACGCGCGCCGCAAGCTCGACGCCCCCGCGATCGAACTCCGCGACGAGCTGCAGAACAGCACCGCGGGCAAGGAGGACGGCCGATGATCTTCGCGCAGGAGGCCGTGGCGGTCAGCGAGAGCAGCCGACTCGTCACCATCGTCCTCTTCTCCCTCATGATCGCGGCCACGCTCGGCATCACCGTGTGGGCCAGCCGCAACACCCGTTCCGCCACCGACTTCCACTCCGGGGGACGCGGCTTCTCGCCGCTCCAGAACGGTCTGGCCATCGGCAGCGACTACATGTCCGCCGCGTCCTTCCTCGGCATCGCGGGCATGATCGCCCTCTTCGGCTACGACGGCTTCCTCTACTCCATCGGCTTCCTCGTCGCCTGGCTGGTCGCGCTGATGCTCGTGGCCGAGCTCCTGCGCAACTCGGGCCGCTACACCATGGGCGACGTGCTGTCCTACCGGATGCAGCAGCGCCCGGTGCGGACCGCCGCCGCGATCTCCACCGTCGTGGTGTCGATCTTCTACCTGCTGGCGCAGATGGTCGGCGCCGGTGCGCTCATCGCCCTGCTGCTCGGCATCCAGGAGGGCCAGACCTTCCTCGGCATGGACGCGCCCACCGCCAAGATCGTCGGCATCGTGGTCATCGGACTGCTGATGACCATCTACGTGACCTTCGGCGGGATGAAGGGCACCACGTGGGTGCAGATCATCAAGGCCGTCATCCTCATGGCCGGTGCCGCCCTGCTCACGGTGCTGACCCTGTCGCTGTACGGGTTCAACCTGGGCGCGCTCATGACCGACGCGGCCAACGCCAGCCAGGCCGCGGACGCTGGCAACGCCGGCGGGTTCCTGGAGCCCGGTCTGCGCTACGGCGTCGAGGTGGCGGGCGACCCGGTCCAGACCCTCTGGAACAAGCTGGACCTGATCAGCCTCGGCCTGGCCCTGGTGCTGGGCACCGCCGGACTGCCGCACATCCTCATCCGCTTCTACACCGTTCCCGACTCCCAGAGCGCCCGCAAGTCGGTCAACTGGGGTATCGGCCTCATCGGCACCTTCTACCTGATGACGCTGGTGCTGGGCTTCGGCGCGGCCGCGATCGTCGGCCACGAGGCCATCACCGCGCAGGACGCGGCGGGCAACACGGCGGCGCCCCAGCTGGCGCAGGCCGTCGGTGAGAGCATCGGCGGCACCATGGCCGGAGCCGTCCTGCTCGCGGTCATCGCCTCCGCCGCCTTCGCCGCGATCCTGTCCACGGTGGCGGGCCTGGTCATCGCCTCGTCCTCCTCCCTCGCGCACGACTTCTACAACTCGGTCCTGCGCAAGGGGAAGGCCACGGGCACCGAAGAGGTCCGGGTCGCCAAGATCGCCGCCCTGGGCGTCGGCGTGGTCGCGATCGTCCTGGCGATCTTCGCGCAGGACCTCAACGTGGCCTTCCTGGTCTCGCTGGCCTTCGCGATGGCCGCCTCGGCGAACCTGCCCACCCTGCTCCTGAGCCTGTTCTGGAAGCGGTTCAACACCGCCGGAGCGCTCGCCGGTATCTACGGCGGCCTGATCAGCGCCGTGGGCCTGGTGTTCTTCTCCCCGGTCGTCTCCGGCTCCGAGACCGCCCTCATGCCCACCGTGGACTTCGCCTGGTTCCCGCTGCCCAACCCGGCCCTGGTGTCGGTGCCGATCAGCCTGCTCTGCGCGATCATCGGAACGCTCATGTCCAAGGAGCGCGACTTCGACAAGTTCGCGCTGCTCCAGGTCCGTGCCCTGACCGGCGCGGGCGCGGAGAAGGCCTCCGACCACTAGGGCGTGTTCTACGGATCATTCCGGGCTCGCAACCGCCAGGCTGCCTCTCGCGGCGCCGACTGCGCTTGGACAGCCAAACCCGGGCTGACCTGCGCTACTCGTCTTGCGAGAGATTGCCAGGCTGCCTCTCGCGGCGATCGGCGTTCCGCCGAACCAGCCGAAAGCATCCGCAGAACACGCCCTAGGGAGCGCGAAGCTCCCCGGCGACCATCGGACTCGGATGAACACCGGTGGCCCACTCCCACCGGGGACCTCCCGCCCCGGCACGGCCACCGCCCCGAGTCCCTCCCCGCGGGCCCGTCACCCCTCACCGGGTGGCGGGCCCGCGGTACGTCCCCGGCGCGCCTCTTCCGGGGGAAGCACCCGGCCCTCCCTGGCAAAATCCGGAAAGGTGGCTCCTGCAACGTGAGCGTTGACACAGTTTGCTGGGATATGGTCAGTCCGTGTCGTACCGGTGGCTGTCGCGGATGTCCCCCTCCCGACGGCGCCCTGCGTCGTCGGAGCAGCGGGCGAGCGTCGATCTGATGCGCCAGGTCCACGCCCTCGGCGTCGACCTCCAGGACGGGTTGCACGGGAGGGGTGTCTCCTCGGCCGCCCGCAGACTGCGCCAGCTCCTCGCCGCCGAGGGCGTCGTGCTCGCCGACCTCGACGGGCCGGTGGCCTCCCACGGCTCCCGGTTCGACCCCCAGGACGTGGAGGGGCTGCTCGCCCAGGTCTTCGAGTACGGGAGCAACGCGCGGGGACGCCTCCCCGACGGTTCCGCCGTGTGCGCGGTACCCCTGACCGTGGCCGACGAGCTGGCCGGGGCCCTGGTCGCGTCCGGCCACCCCGCGGAGACCGACGTCGAGGCCGCCGCCGCACTGGTGTCCGACGCCCTGGACCACGCGGCGCTGCGCCGGGCCCGCGACCGGATCGCCGCCGCCGACCTGCGCACGCTCCGCGCCCAGATCTCCCCCCACTTCGTGCACAACGCCCTCGCCGTGATCGCGGCACTGGTGCGCACCGACCCCGACCGGGCGCGCCACCTGCTGTCCGACTTCGCGGACTACCTGCGCTACGGCTTCTCCGAGAAGGGCGACTACGCGACCGTCTCGGACGAGCTGGAGGCCACCCAGACCTACCTCGAACTGCAACGCGCCCGCTTCCACGACCGCCTGGACATCACGGTGCGCATGGCGCCGGAGGTGCTGCCGGTCGCGATCCCCTTCCTGGTGGTGCAGCCGATCGTGGAGAACGCGATCCGGCACGGGCTGGAGCGCAAGGAGGGGACGGGGCACATCAGCGTCTCCGGCTTCGGCGAGGGACCGCTCTGCGTCATCGAGATCGAGGACGACGGGGTGGGCATGCACCCGGAGCTGGCCCGCGCGCTGCTGGCGGGAACCGGCCCCGAGTCGCGCAGCGTCGGACTGGCCAACGTCGACCAGCGGCTGCGGGCCGTCTACGGACCCGAGTACGGTCTGGTGATCGAGACCGCGCTGGGGGAGGGGACGAAGGTGACCGTGCGCGTACCGAGGTTCATGCGGGGGGTGGTGGCCCAGTGAAGCCCGAACTGCGGGTGCTGGTCGTCGAGGACGAGGCGTCCACCCGCCAGGAGATGGCGTCCCTGCTCGCGGACATGCCGGAGGTCGCGGAGGTGCACGTGGCCGACAACGGCGCCGCCGCCGTGCGGCTCCTGGGGACGACCACCATCGACGCCGCGTTCCTGGACATCCTCATGCCCGGGCTGAACGGCATGGACGTGGCGCGCGTGCTGAGCGTGCTCTCCGAACCGCCCTCCATCGTGTTCGTGACCGCGTCCGAGACCCACGCCGTGGAGGCGTTCGGTATCGGCGCCGTGGACTACCTGCTCAAGCCGATCCGCCCCGAGCGCCTGGCCGAGGCCGTGGGCCGGATCGCCCAGCTGCGCCGCCCGACGGGGACGGCGCCGCCCGCAGAGGACCTGCACGTGGTCCAGATCGACACGGGTCGGCGCACGGTGTTCGTCAAGCGCGACGACGTGCAGTTCGTGGAGGCCCAGGGCGACTACGTCCGCCTGCACACCTCCGAGGGCACCCACCTGATCCGCCTCTCCCTGTCCTACCTGGAGGAGGTCTGGGAGTCGGCGGGGTTCGTCCGGGTCCACCGGGGGTTCCTCGTCGCCATCCCGTGGGTGCGGGACCTGCGGGTCACCTCCTCCTCCGGTCTGGTCGCCGGGACCCCGGCGGGTGACGTGCCGGTGAGCCGCCGCCACGGCCGCCACCTGCGCGCCCAACTGCTGGAGGCCGCCCGCCGCGACCAGCTCGGGCGGTCGGCGAACGCGCAGGGGGCGCCACCGCGGTCCAGGGACGGTGAGCAGGACCAGCAACACCGGCAGGAGCCATGAGCCCGCGCCGTGAGAAGCTGACCAGCCCGCAGACCCGGATCGCGCTCGCCCGGGGCAACCGGCCCGCCCAGCACCTGCTGCCGATCCCCGAACCGGTGGACACCGAAGCGGCGCGACGGCTCTTCCACGCCCAGCGTCGGACGGCCGTGCGCACCGTCGCCCTGTTGACGGTCCTGCTGTTCGGCATGAGCGGCGCGTTCGCCGCGTTCCCCGTCCTCGGCCACGTCCGGTTGGGGGGCGTCCCGCTGTCGTGGCTGCTCCTGGCTGCGGGGATCTACCCCCTGTTGTTCGGGCTGGCGCTGTGGCACGTCCGGTCGGCCGAGCGCATCGAGCGGCGGGCGGCGGCGGAGGCCCCCCTGCGGGCGGAGCCCCGGGGGCGGGAGCGGTGATCTCGGTCCTGGCGATAGGCCTCGTCCTGGTCACGAGCCTGGTCATCGGCATCTACGGGGTGCGTGCCGCACGCTCCACCTCCGACTTCCTGGTGGCCTCCCGGCGGGTCTCCCCCAACTGGAACGCGCTGGCGATCGCCGGGGAGTACCTGTCCGCCGCCTCCGTCCTCGGGTTGTCCGGCCTGCTGCTCAAGAACGGCCTGGGCACCATGTGGTACGCGGTCGGGTTCGCGGCGGGCTACGTCGCGGTCGTGGCGCTGGTGGCCGGGCCGATGCGCCGGTCGGGGGCGTTCACCGTGCCGGACTTCGCCGAGTACCGGCTGGGCGCACCGCGCCTGCGCAAGCTGTGCGGCCTGATCGTCCTGGTGATCATGCTGTTGTACCTGGTGCCCCAGTTCAAGGGGGCCGGTGTGGTGCTGAGCCTGGTCAGCGGCACGCCCTACTGGGTGGGGGTGCTGCTCGCCGGGGTGGTGGTGAGCGGCTCGATCGCCGCCGGCGGCATGCGCTCGGCGACCTACGTGCAGGCCTTCCACTACGTCGTCAAACTCGCGTTCATCGCCATCCCCGCGATCTACCTGGTGGTGTACTCCGGACCGGAGACCAGGGCGGAGGCGCTCAACCCGGAGTGGGGCACGCACTTCCCCGAGACGACCCCGGTGGAGTTCACCGTGGGCACCACCTTCAGCCTGGACGAGCCGGTGACGGTGACGACCACGTCCGGCGACGAGGTGGAGCTCTCCGCGGGGGAGCACACGGTGGAGCAGGGCACCGAGTACGTGTTCCCCGAGGGCGCGACCATCCCGCACCCCGACGGGCTTCCCGAACTGGGCAGCGAGCGGTGGAGCACCCCGCTCCTGGACGTGGGCGGCTACCCGCTGTTCGAGACGTGGTCGACCCTGCTGGCGATCACGTTCGGCTGCATGGGCCTGCCGCACGTCATCATGCGCTTCCACACGAGCCCGACGGCGCGCACCGCCCGCCGGGTGGCCGTGGGCGTGATCGCCCTGCTCGGGCTGTTCTACCTGTTCCCGACCGTGTACGGGCTGATCGGGCGGGTGCTCACACCCCAACTGGTCCTGCTCCAGGGCACCGACACGGTCGCGGTGGTGCTCCCCGCCCAGGCCGTGCCGGGGTCGGCGGGCACGATGTTGACCGCCCTCGTCGCGGCGGGCGCCTTCGGTGCGTTCCTGTCCACGTCCTCGGGGCTGCTCCTGGCCCTGGCGGGCGGGCTGTCGCACGACCTGTTCCAGGGGAGCGTGCCCAGGCTGCGGCTCGCGGTGGTCGTGGGAGCGGGCGTGGCGGTGCTGCTCGCGCTGCCCGCGCAGATGATCGACATCAACGTGCTCGTGGTGTGGGCCTTCACCGTGGCGGCGTCGACGTTCTGCCCTCTGCTGGTGCTGGGCATCTGGTGGCGGCGGCTCACCCTGCCCGGTGCGGCGGCCGGTCTGGCCGTCGGGGCGGTGACCGCGACCGGCGCGGTCGGGTGGACGATCCTGTTCGCGACCCCGGCCGGGTGGGTGACGGTGGTGCTGGCCCAGCCCGCGGCGTGGACCATACCGCTGGCCTTCGGGACGATGATGGCGGTGTCCAAGCTGACGCAGCCGCCCGACTGGGCGGAGCACGCGGTGCTGCGGCTGCACTCCCTCTGAACCTGCGGTTTCGGGGGCGGAGGCCGCGCCGACCACGTACGATCACCCCGTGCCCCGTTCGAGCCACGAGGAGTAACGTGCCTGCCTCCCGCCACGCCCTTCCCGCCCTGCTCGCGGCGAGCGCACTGCTGCTCACCTGCGGCGCGGCGCCCTCGCTCGCCGAAGAGGACCCCTCCGTGGACGTCGGCCCGTCGGGGGTGGGCGTGCACGCACCCCCGGACGTCCGGGTGGAGGTCCGGCCGGGGTCGCACGTCCTGGTGTGCGCCGGTGGCACACGGGTGGTGGTGCACCACGGCGGGGCCCCCGCGTGCCCGGCGCCCGAGCCGCCCGCACCACCCGTACCGCCCGAGCCCGAGCCGCCCGCACCGGAGCCGCCCGCACCGCCCGAACCGGAGGTCCCCCCGGCACCGGAGGAGCCCGAACGTCCCGGGGAGCCCGCCCCCGTGCCCCCGGGCGCGCCGGGCAGGGAGGTGCCCGGGGACGTGCCGGGCGCCAGTGCTCCCGTCCCCGGCGAGCCGGACCCGGAACCGGCGGCGACGGTGCCCGCCACGGCACCCGCGCAGGACCCGTCGGAACCCCAGGACGCCCCCGCGGCGGAGGAGCCCGCCCGCGAGGTCCTCCTCGCGGACACCTCCGCGATCTCGCCCCAGGACTCCGGCAACGCCTTCACGCCCCTGCGGACCATGGTGATCGTCGCGGCCGTGGCGGTGGCCGCCGCCGTCGGCGGGGGCCGTGCCGCCGCCGCCCGCTCGTCGGGCTGAGTGAACCGCCCGTCGCCGGCCGGAGTACGGACCGGCGACGGGCGCAAGGCCGGGGAGAGGCGGCCGGGACCTACCGGGCGTCGATGGCGACGTCGGCCCGGTCGAAGGCGGCCAGGGCGGCCTCGATACCGCCGGGGTCGTTGGCGAGCACATCCGTGAACGGGGTGCCCAGGTAGAACAGCAGGAGGGTCGTGGCGAACACGAACACGAGGTTCACCGACGCCCAGAAGTAGGCCACCGTCGCCCCCCGCTTGATCATGACGAACGGCAGTACCGCGAGGGCCACGGCGGAGACCGCCGCGATGAGGAGCAGGACGGACGGGACCCCGTCCCCCGCCGCGTTGCCCCGCTCGATGCGCGCGTCACTGAGGTTGGTGACCTCCTGGCGGGCGGTCAGCCGGTCCAGGCCGTCGCCCGTGTCGGCCACCGACAGCACCCGGACGGACGCGGCCAGGACGGCGAGGGCGTCGTCGCCCTCGGTGCTCAGCTCCCCGTCCTGCTCCATCCGCGGCCAGTCCTCCTCGACGACCGTGGTCAGGTAGTGGCGCAGCTGCTCGCGCACCACCTCCGCCTCGTCCTCCGGGAACGCGGTGGTGCTCCAGTACAGCGCCTGGGCCGCCCCCGCCTCCGTGGCCACGCCGTCCTCTGCCGCGGTGTAGTCCTCCCAGCTGATCACCACCCCCATCGCCGCCGCCACGAGGTAGAGCGCGAGCGCGCAGGGGGCGATGACGACGCCGACGGCGCCGCCGGACGACTCGTCGCTGACACGGAACTTCCGGGCGGCCAGGAACGCGCCGCCCACCATGGCGAGCAGGAGGGCGAGAACAAGGATCGTGGTCATCATGCGGGTTCCCTCGGGGGTGAGGCGGGTCTGTACCCCATCGGTAGCACGATCCCCCTCGCCCTCTCAGGGAAAGGGGAGAACACCCGGAAATGTCCCCCGGCGCCGTGACCAGCGAGGGGCGCGGGTGCCGTGGCA
>NZ_JBHXQY010000140.1:0-12232 GCF_042716955.1 Nocardiopsis sp. NPDC058631
CGCCAGATCAAGGACGGCGTCAACCTCCTCATGGAGCTCGGCGCCCTGCACCCCGAGGCCGAGACCGACTCCGGCAAGGGGGGCGGCAAGCGCCGGTGAGGAGGGGGAGGGCGCGCACGGCGCCCTCCCCCTCCTGCGTGGGCCCGTCCTGTGCTGGCCCGGGCCGACGACCGGTCAAGGAGCCCTGCGGCGCGGACCGCCGCCCCGCGGGGGCGGCCCGACACGAAGGGGCCGGGAGGGTCGAACGACCCTCCCGGCCCCTGTCGCGTGCCGGTCACACCACCGTCAGGCGGCCGTCTCCAGCAGCAACAGACGGTCCAGGATGTCCTGGAGCGTGACCAGGCCGATCACCTCTCCGTCCACCTCCACCAGGGACAGGTGGCTGCGGCTCTCCCGCATGATGCTCATCGCCGCGTACATCGGCGTCACCGAGGGCAGCGTGAGCACCGGGCGCATGAGGTCCGCCGCGGTGGTCCCGGCCGGGCTCGTCAGGGCCTCGCGCACGTGCAGGACGCCCACGGGCTCCTCCCCGTCCATCACCACCAGCCTCAGGTGTGTGGACTCGCGCGACACCTGCTTGATGTCCTCGACCCCGTGGGAGGGGGAGACCGAGGCGATCTCCTCCCGCGAGGTGACGATCTCGCTCAGAGGACGGGAGTTGACCTCCAGGGCGGTGGCCAGCTGGGCGCGCCGTTCGGCGTCCAGCGCGCCCGCCTTGGCCGAGTGCTCCACCAGCTCCCGCACGTCCTCCGGGTTGTGGCCCGAGGACATCTCGTCCACGGCCTCCACACCCAGACGGTGCAGGCACCAGTTGGCCATGCCGTTCAGCATCAGCAGCGCCGGACGGGTGAACCACATGAACGCCCGCATCGGCAGGGCGAGCATGATGGCCGACTTCTCCGGGTGGGAGATCGCCCAGGACTTGGGCGCCATCTCACCCACCACCAGGTGCAGGAAGGTCACGATGATCAGCGACACCACGAACGAGACCACGTACGCCACCGTGCTCGGCAGGCCGCTGAACAGCGGCTCCAGCAGGTGGTGGACCGCGGGCTTGGAGATCGCGCCCAGCGCCAGGGCGCACAGCGTGATGCCCAACTGCGACCCGGCCAGCAGCAGCGACAGGTCGCGGGCGCTCTTGAGCGCCGCCCTCGCTGAGGCGCTGGTCTCCGCAGCCTCCTCCAACCGGTAGCGGCGGGCCGCGACCAGTGCGAACTCGATGGCCACGAAGAACGCGCTCAGCGCGATGATGACCGCGGTCACGGCCATGGCCACCCACACGTTCATGTCACTCATGCGCGCACCTCCTCGGCACCGTTCTCGGCGGCTTCGCGCAGACGCAGCTCCACCGTGTGCGGAACGTGCCTCTGCACGGTGTTCACGATCAGTGTCAGCGCCATGTCGGGGTCGCCGTCATGGGCGCTGGCCGGGCGGGGCAGGGCGATGTCCACCCGGTCGCCCGCTTCGGGCAGCCGGTGCAGCTCGTGGATGACCAGACCGCCGATGGTCTCGTAGTCGCCCTCGGGCAGGTCGTGTCCGATCAGCCGCTCCACCTCGTCGATGTGCAGCGCGCCGGGGACCAGGTAGGAGCCCTCGCCGTCCAGGTCGGACGGCGACTCCTCGTCCGGGGTGTGCTCGTCGGCGATCTCGCCGACCAGCTCCTCGGCCAGGTCCTCGGTCGTGATGACGCCCGCCAGACCGCCGTACTCGTCCACGACGCAGGCGAACTCCTCGCCGACCTCGCGCAGCTGGTCCAGCAGCACGGGCAGCGGCAGGGAGGCGGGAACCATCACGGTCTCCCGGGCGACCTCGCTGACCTTCACGTTCGACAGGTCGCGGTCGCCCAGGGCGAGGACGTCCCGCAGGCAGATGACGCCCACGATGTCGTCCACCCCGTCGCCCAGGACCGGGAAACGGGAGTGGTCCGAGGCCATGAGGTCGACGACGCGGCTGACGGGGTCGCCCTCCTCCACGGTGGTCACCTCCGGACGCGGGATCATCGCGTGCCCGGCGGTGCGGTCGTGGAAGTCCAGGGTCCGGTCCAGCAGGGTGGACAGCTCGGCAGGCAGGTCTCCGCTCTCACGGGACTCGGCGATGATGCTCTCCAGGTCACGGGCGGTCGCCGCGTGCTGGACGTCCTCCACCGGCTCGATCCGTATGGCCTTCAGCAGCAGGATCGCGGCCTGGTCGAAGAGCCAGATGACCGGTCCGAAGATCTTCAGGTAGATCCCCGTGGACAGCGCCAGCGAGCGGGCCACGGGCTCGGGCCGGGCGATCGCCAGGTTCTTGGGGAAGAGCTCACCGAAGACCATCTGGATCACGGTGGAGAACAGAAGGGCGAGAACCGTTCCGATGGCGACGCCGGTCCCCGCGGGGACGCCGATGCCGCCGAGGAGTTCACCGATGCCCTGGCCGATCATGGGCTCGGCCACGTAACCCACCAGAAGGGCGGTCACGGTAATGCCCAACTGGGCGCCGGAGAGCATGAACGACGTGCGGTTGGTGATGCCCAGGGCCCGTTTGGCCCCCGCGTCACCGGCCGCGGCCCTGGCTCGCAGCCGCGAGCGGTCCACGGCCATGTAGCCGAACTCCTGGGCGACGAAGTAGCCCGTCGCCACGGTGATCAGGAAGACCACGAGGAATCCGAAGACGATACTGAGTACTGTGCTCATCATCGGGCACGCACCGCCTGATTCCGGCTCACGGTCGGATCCTGGTTGCTACGGGGGTGCGCACCCCTCGGAGAAGGAGGCTCGTCGGGGTCAGGGTCACAGCATCCATGGGGGATGCTGCTGGTACTTCGAGACGGGTCCACTGTTCCTCTCTCTGCGTTGACACGCGTTGAGTGTGTGACTGGTGTTGGTACTGCGATGGGAATGACGAAGAGGCTGCCGGGAAAGTTCCCGGTGCTCAGCTCCCGACGGGAGCGTCGGCCCCTTCGCCGAAGGAGGCCCACTCACGACGGCGGGCCTCGGCGAGGGCGATCGAGGTGGCAACAGCCACGTTCAACGATCCCACCCGCCCGATCTGGGGGATGTAGGTAACGGCGTCCGCGCCCGCGAGGAGGGCGGGGGAGCAGCCGTGGTCCTCGGCTCCGACGGCCAGGCACACGTCCGGCTCCAGCGGGGCGGCGTGCAGCGGCACCGCGCCCCGGGCCAGTTCGACGGCCACGACCTTGTACCCGTCGGCGCGCGCCGCGGCCAGGGCCTCGGCGGTGGAGGAGAGACGGGTGTGGCTCACCTTCGCGGCGGTGCCCAGGGCGGTCTTGCCGACCTTGGGGTCGTCGGGGTCCGCGCTGTTGCCCGTGATCCAGAGCTGGTCCACCCCGAAGGTCGCGCACGTGCGCAGGATCGACCCCAGGTTGAAGGGCTGGGTGACGGATTCGACGATGAGGGCGAGTCGCCCCTCGGTGCGTCGTCGCCATTCACGGTTCAGGCGTTTGACGTCGGTGGGGCGCAACTGCGTGCTCAACTGCGGTGTGTTCCTCAGCGGGTGTACCCGGGCGGTCCCGGTGTGCGGATGTTCGCAACAGGCTACCTGTCAGCGGGCCCGCGCGCACGCATGACCCGTCACACATCCAGGCAAAACGTCGCTCAGCCGCCCGAACGGCGCACGGCCAGAACCCGGTAACCGGCACGGGAGGCCACCCGTTCGGCGGGCAGGCCCTCGGTGTCCAGCCACTTCTGGAGCGAGTCGGAGCCCAGGTGCCGCTGCACCACGAGGTGGGCCACCCCTTCGGGGGTCAACCGGTTGACCCAGGTGCGGAGCATCGCGTGGAGCACACCCTTGCCCACCCGGATCGGTGGATTGGACCACAGCGCGTCGAAGGGGCCGAGCAGGTCCTCGGCAACGGGCACCTGAGCGGTGCCGTCCCCACCCTGCTCGCCTGCCAGGTCGCCCTCGGGGGAGACGACCGCGAACCGGGCGTTGTCCAGACCGTGCCCGGCGGCGTTGCGCCGGGCCAGGTCCACGGCGCGGGCGTTGACGTCCACGCCCAGCACGACCGCGCCCGGGGCGCGGGAGGCCATGGTCAGGGCGACGGGCCCGTAACCGCATCCCAGGTCGAGCAGGCTGCCGCCCGCGGGCAGGGCCGGAACCGTCTCCAACAGCACCCTGGTGCCGAGGTCGACCTTGTCGGGGGAGAACACGCCCCGGTCGGTGTTCAGGCGCAGGTGCAGATCCGGCAGGACCAGGTCGGCGGTGGAGGGCCGGCTGGCGGCGTCGGGGTCGGGGTCGAAGTAGTGCTTGGCCACGCCGTGACGCTACCAGGGCCGGTGCGGCGCCGTGCCCGGCAAAAACCTCACCTCCCCGCGGGTACGAAATCCCCAACCCCGGAGACCTCGCCCGGGGGAGTGCGGAAGATGGAGGTATCCGAGGTTTGTGGGGTATCCCATGCGAGCAGAGGTAGGGGACCGACTGGTGGTCGAGAGCCCGCGCGCCGACGCCCACCGCAGGACGGGCGTCGTCACCAGCATCCGGGGGGACCGAGGATCGCCCCCGTACCAGGTGCGCTGGCTCGACGCGGAGAGCGAGCACGACGTCCTGGTCTACCCGGGCCCGGACGCCCACATCGAACACCCGCCCGAAGACACGGGCGCGGAAGCGGAGGGGGTGGATCCCATGCACACGATGAAGCGCTGGAACGTCGACGTCGTGGTCGCGGAGGAGGCCGAGGGCGAGGCGGCGCGCACCTGGGCCGAGGTGGGCCTGGTCGCCGACGACGGTACGGCCCTGCGCGGTCACGGAATGGCACGCAAGCACCCCACGGACCTGGACATGCCGGAGATCGGGGAGGAGCTCGCGGTCTCGCGCGCCCTGTCCGACCTCTCGCGCCAGCTCCGGCAGGTCGCCGCGGAGGACATCAACGACAACGCCGGGACCCCGTGGCGTCCCACCTGACACCACCGGCGCACAGCCGCCACTCGTCCGCACTGGGAGCCTGAGGGTCCGGAACCGGCCACCTCCGCAACAGGAGGTTTGCACCCGGTGGTCACCGGCATCGGGCACACTCGGAAGTCGGACACGACTCCCGCCCCCTCGGCGGGGGGACGTCCCAGCCCCCACGGGCTGGGACTTCGTCGTGTCCACCGGGGAACGGAGGACGAGGGGCAGGACCACCCGAGCAGCACAGGCCCCGACGCCACGTTCCGAGGTACCGCTGTGCTCTTGCCGGAGGAACTCCGGGGAGAAGCGCGTTGCCGCCCGGCGCGGGCCGGGAGTACTCACGCAAGGAGACCTCGTTGACCACCTCTTCCGGGCCCCAGGCCGGACCCACCAGGGTCCTCGGCACCGTCGACGCCGTCGCCATCGGCGCGGCCTCGATGCTCGGAGCGGGAGTGTTCTCCGTCTTCGCCCCCGCGGCACTGGGCGCCGGGGCCTGGCTGCCCGTGGCCATCCTCATCGCGGGCACCGTCGCCTACTGCAACGCCGTCTCCTCCGCCAGGCTCGCGGCCCGCCACCCCCAGTCCGGCGGGGCCTACGTCTACGGGCGCGAGCGCCTGGGCGAGCTGTGGGGCTACCTGGCGGGCTGGTCCTTCGTCGTCGGCAAGGTCGCCTCGTGCGCCGCGATGGCGCTGACCTTCGCCGCCTACGTCCTGCCCGGATGGGAGAAGCCGCTGGCGGTGGCCGCCGTGGTGGCGCTCACGGCGCTCAACTACCGGGGCCTGAGACGTTCGACCCTGGTCGTCAAACTCCTGCTGGGCGTGGTCCTGGCCGTCCTGGCGGCCGTGGTCGCCACGATGCTCCTCAGCGGCCGCCTCGCGGCCGTCGCCGAGGTCGACGGCCTGGGCCCCTGGCCCGGCTCCTTCGGCGTGCTGGGCGCGGCGGGGATGATCTTCTTCGCGTTCGCCGGGTACGCGCGGGTGGCGACCCTGGGAGGCGAGGTCCGCGACCCCGAAACCACCATCCCCCGCGCCATCATGCTGTCCCTGGGCGGCGTGCTGGCGCTGTACCTGGTCGTCGGCACCGGCCTGCTGATCGTGCTGGGGCGCGAACGCCTCACCACCAGCACCGCGCCGATGGTCGACGCCGTCCAGGTGGCCGGGTTCCCCTGGATGGTGCCGGTCGTGGTGGTGGGGGCCGCCGTGGCCAGTCTGGGCGCGCTGCTCTCCCTCATCCTGGGGGTGTCGCGCACCACCGCGGCGATGGCCTCCGACGGACACCTGCCCCGCTCCCTCGCCGCGGTCCACGACCGCCACGGGGTGCCGCACCGGGCGGAGGTCGCCGTCGGGGCCGTGGTCGCCGTCCTGGTCCTGGCCACCGACCTGCGAGGCGCGATCGCCTTCTCCGCGTTCGGTGTGCTGGTGTACTACGCCATCACCAACGCCTCGGCGCTGAGGCTGGGGCCGGACGAGACCCGTCCGCCGCTGCTGGTCCCCCTGACCGGACTGGTGGGGTGCGTGGTCCTGGCGTGCAGCCTGCCCCTGCCGGCCGTCATCACGGGCATGGCGGTCCTGGCGCTCGGCGCGGGCCTGTGGTGGCTGCGCGTGTGGATCGCGCAGCGCTAGGGGTGTTCCGGGACGGCCCCGCTGCGTCCGCGGTGGGGCCGCGCGGGTGGGGCGCCGCCTACGCGCCGTCGCCGCCCTGCACGACCATGTAGGCGAGCCCTCTGCGGGCGGTCGTGGACAGGGGCAGGCCGGCCACCTCCTCGGGACCGAACCAACCGCAGTCGCAGGTCGAGCCGTTCTCCTCCAGGACCCGGGCCGGACCGGGGTCCGCGACGTACACGCGGAAGAAGGCCCACACCGCGTAGATCTCGTAGCCGGACGGCGGCACCCGGTGGTGGCTGGCCGCGGTGATCAGCGCGCCGACCTCACCGTCCTGGCCGGTCTCCTCGGCCACCTCACGTCGCAGCGCCGTGCGCACGTCCTCGCCCGCGTCGACGCCCCCGCCCGGCAGGTGCCAGGTGCCGGCCGCGGGGAACCCCTCGGCGATCCGGCTGAGCAGGACGCGCCCGGCGGGGTCGGTGACGATCCCGTACGCGGCGAACCGGCGCAGCCGGGGGCGGGTGTCCGGGGGGAACTCCTCGTCGGCCAGAAGCTCGGCGGCCGAGGGCGTCAGTGTGCGCCCGGCGGCGGTCGGCCAGGCGGCTCCGGTTCCGGCCTCGGCGAAGACCACCCGGTCCACGTGCAGGGGGGTGCCGTCGGGTGCCTCCACCAGCTCGGTCAGTACGTCCACCGCCCTCAGGGGCGTGTGGGGTGAGAGCCGGCCCAGGTCGCGGACCACGTCCGCGGGGTCCTGCCCGAACAGCACGCGTGCGCCGAGGACGCCCGGTCCGGCGGGACCGGCGGTGACCAGGTGGGCGGTGACGCGCCGCGCCGGTCTGGCCGGAGGGGCTGCGGTCACAGGGACCCCGCGGCCGGGGCCAGGCCGGGCACACCGAGCCCGACCATGCGCAGCAGTTCGTCGAGGCCGCTGATGGTGGTCAGGCCCTCGAAGCGCTGGCGGCCGTGACGGTCGATCAGCACCGGGCGCATCCGCGAGGCGACCGCGCCGACACCGTCGGACTGGACCTGGTCGCCGACGTGCCAGCAGGAGGCGGGGTCCACGCCCAACCGCCGGGCGGTCATGTGGAAGATGCGCGGGTCGGGCTTGCCCGCCCCCGCGGTGTCCGCGCACACGACGGCGTGGAAGTAGGGGGTCAGCTCCAGTGCCTGCAGCTTGGCGTGCTGGAGTGCCTCGGCCCCGTTCGTGAGCAGGGCGAGGCGGTAGCCGGCCGACATCAGGGCGTTGAGGGCCGGAACGGTGTCGGGGAAGACCCTCCAGGCGGAGCGGTGCGCCTCCAGGTAGAGGCGGTAGAGGTCGTCGCAGTGCTGGTCGGCGATGTCGGCGTGTCCGGCCTGAACGGCCAGGGCACGGACACGCTCGCGGCGCTGCTGCTCCAGGGTGAGGTTTCCCCGCAGGTAGGCGGCGAAGGAGATCTCGGTCTGCACGTCCCACAAGGCGCGGGCCGCGCCGAAGTCCGGGTGGCCGAGCCGCTCCATGACCGCGCGCAGTCCCTGGGACGACGCTCCGGCGTCGTCGATGAGGGTGTCGTCCAGGTCGAAGCAGATGGCGGTCGGCGGTGCGGGTGTGTTCGGCATCGTTCCTCAACAGAGTGGGCTGACAAAACATGCCAACGCTAACCCGTGGGCCTGACGCAAATGGTGTAAACCCCACCTAAAGGGATGTGGTCAAAGTCACCGCACGCATGGTGTATGGCGGGTTTCAGACCCCGCCCGCCTCACGGCAACCGCTGGAACCACAGCAGTGACGTGAGCGCGGTGGCCATGCCCAGAATGATCGCGACCAGCACGAACCGTGTGACGATTTCCTCGTGCACGAGTTCCGTGCCCAGGGACGAGCCGATGTCCTCGTAGACCTCGTCGAGCTCCGTCTCGCTCTCCGCCTCGTAGAAGTGCCCCTCGGTCTCCTGGGCCAGGCCCTGAAGCGCTTCCTTGTCGATGTCGGCGGGCACCTGGTAGCCGTCGATCTCGATCATCGCCGCCCCCGTGCCGAACGCGATCGCGGACACCGGCACCTCCTGCTCGGCCGCCGTGGAGGAGGCCTGCACGATGTCGCGTCCGCTGGTGTTCTCCCCGTCCGACAGGAGCACGATCGCCGCCGGCGGGGGGTCGTCCTCGGAGTCCTCGTCGAAGCTGCTGATCGCCTCCAAGGAGGCGAACACCCCTTCGCCGATCGCCGTACCCGGCCCCAGCTGGAGGTTCTCGATCGACCCGATCACGGCCTGGTGGTCCTGGGTGGGCGAGGACACCACGGTCGCCGTCGAGGAGAACGCCACCAGCCCCACGTTGAACCTGTCCGGGAGCGTCTCCACGAACCCCTGGGCCGACTCCTTGGCGGCCTGCAACCGGTCCGGCTCGATGTCGGTGGCCGCCATGGACAGCGACACGTCCACGGCCACCATGATGGTGGCCCGCTCACGCGGCTGCTCCACCGGCATCGCCGGCAGCGCCATCGAGGCGATCAGCACCGCCATGGACGACACGAACAGCACGGCCGGGACGTGCCTGCGGATGTCGGGCCGGTGCGGCGCCACCTGGTCCAGCAGCGCAAGGTTCGTGAAGCGCAGCGTGTACTCGCGCCGCTGGGTCTGCGCGAACACGTACGCCCCGATCACCACGACGATCAGGAGCAGCCACCACAGCCTCTGGGGCTCCAGGAAGGTCATCGCTCAGTCCCCCGTGCCTTGGCACTGTCCAGCGGGTCCGGCCCCGCGCCCTCGTTCGGTTCCGTCGTGTGCCGCTCTCACCGGGGAAAACCCGGTGTGTGGCGGGCCAGGTGGTGCGCGGTGCGCCGTTGGTGGATGACGAACCGTGCCGTGTCCAGTACCCAGTCCCGGTCGGTTCGTAGCACGAGGTGGTGCACTCCGCACCTGCGCAGCGCGTCGCGTACCGCCACCCTCTGGTCGCTCGCGGCCTGACGATAGCGCTCGCGCACCGCCTTCGTCAGCCGCACGTCGCGCACCCGGCCCGACCGGGGGTCGCGCATGGTCACGTCCCCGACCTCGGGAAGATCGAGCTCACGCGGGTCGACCACCTCCACCACCAGCACCTGGTTGCGCGAGGCGAGCTGGCGCAGGGGCCGCTCCCAGTCGACGTCCCCGCCGAACGCGGGGGTGTCCAGGAAGTCCGACACCACCACCCGCAGCCCTCGGCGACGGCGGGTGCGCACCAGGTCCGCGACCGCGTCGGCCAGGGTCGCCCGTTCGGGGGAGGGGGACCGCTCGTCCCCCGTCGGAGCTGCGGCCACCGTGGCCAGGAGCGCCAGCAGCGCCTCCTTGCCCGACCGGGCGGGCCAGCGCCGGATCCTGCCGTGGTGCAGGAAGTGGGCGCCGAACCGGTCGCCGACCTTCTGGGTGAGCAGGTTCGCGGCGACCATCGCGCCGACCGCGACATCGCGCTTGGAGCGCAGCCCGGTACCGAAGTCCATGCTCGGCGACAGGTCCAGCAGGGTCCAGCTCTCCAGCTCCCGGTCCGCGACCAGGTCGCGCACGTGCGGGATGTCGGTGCGCGCGGTGACCGCCCAGTCCATGCGCCGCACGTCGTCCTCGCCCGGCTGGTACACGCGGGCCTCGGCGGCCTCCGACCCCGGCCCCAGCCGCAGGCCGAGGTGCTCTCCGTGCAGCAATCCCTCCAGCCGGTGGACGATCTGCAGGTCGAGGCGGCGCAGGGCGGCGCGGAGGCGGGGATCGGTCCCGATCGCCGGTGTGGTCACACGATCACCTCGGGGAGGCGAAGGAAGCGGTCTCTCCGCTGGGCGGCTCGTCCCAGATCACCCGGGGCGCGAGGACGGTCGACAGGATGCGGTCGACCACCTGGGCCGGTGTGATCCCGTCGGCCAAGGCGTCGAAGGTGAGCACCAACCGGTGGGCGATGACGTCGTGGGCGAGCACCCGCACGTCGTCGGGGAGCACGTAGTCGCGCCCGCGCAGCAGGGCCAGGGCCCGCGCCGCGGCCACGAGGCCGAGGGTGGCGCGCGGACTGGCACCCACCTCCAGCGCCTGGCGCAGATCGGGCATCTGGTAGGCCTCCGGCTCCCGGGTGGCCATGACCAGCCGCACGACGTAGTCGGCGATGAGCTGGTGGACGTGCACCCGCTCGGCGTCGGACTGCAACTCGCTCAGGGTGACCGGGTCCAGGACCTGGTGCGCGGTGGGCGGGCTGCTGGACATCCGGCGGAGGATCTCCATCTCCTCGTGCGCGCGGGGGTGACCGACGTCGACCTTCATCAGGAACCGGTCCCGCTGGGCCTCGGGCAGCGGGTAGACGCCCTCGGACTCGACCGGGTTCTGTGTGGCGATGACGATGAACGGGGAGGGCAGTGGGTAGGTCGTCCCTCCGAGGGAGACCTGCCGCTCGGCCATGACCTCCAGCAGGGCCGACTGGACCTTGGCCGGAGCACGGTTGATCTCGTCGGCGAGCACGAAGTTGGCGAAGACCGGGCCCAGCTCCACGTCGAACTTCTCGGTGGAGGGATGGTAGATGCGCGTTCCGACGATGTCGGAGGGAACCAGGTCCGGAGTGAACTGGATCCTGGTGAACGAGCCGCCGGTGACCTTGGCCAGGGTGGACACGGCCAGGGTCTTGGCGATGCCGGGAACACCCTCGATCAGGCAGTGGCCCTTGGCGACCAGGGCGATGAGGGAGCGCTCCACCATGCGTTCCTGGCCCACGATGACCGTGGACACCTCGTGCAGCGCCGCGCGCAGCAGCCTGGTGGGCTCGCCCGGTGCGCTCTCGGAGCCCGACGGGGGCGCGGAGCCGTTTCCGGGTGAGGTTTCTGCCATGTCCCGCCTTCCTGGCTGGGAGCCCCGCGCGGGGGCACCGGATAGGTTGTGGATCACCCACCTGTGGCGACACTACCTGCTTCGCGGCCACCGGTCCGGTACACAACGCGGCGAAGCGAACCGGGTGGGGTTGGAAAAGGGGGCGTGACATGGCTGTTCCCACGATGGGACTGAACGAGGGCGATCCGCGCCAACTGGGCGGGTACCGGCTTGTGGGAAGGCTGCGCGACTCCTCCCTCGGCGTGGTGTACCTGGGGCGGGACGGTTCCGGGGGCCAGGTCAGCGTGGCGGTGCTCGACTCGGGAGCCGGAGGGGACGGTCCGGCGCGTTCCCGGTTCGTGGAGGCGGTCAGGGAGAGTTCGGACGTGGTCGCCGCACGCACCGACGGCCGGTCGCCCCTGTGGGTCGCGGTGCCCTACGACGCCTCGGGGCCGGGCGCGGAGGACTTCCTGGAGTCGGCGGCCCGGGCGGGGCGCGTGACCGAGCACGGGCCGGTGGTCATGCCGCACTGGGCCGGCTCGCGCGGCGGGACCGCGGTGCGGTGGGCGCCGTGGGCGGCGCGCGGTGACAGTGCGGTGGAGTCGGGGAGGGGCAACTGGTGGCTGATCGGCGGGCTGGGACTCGTCCTGTTGCTGCTCCTGCTGCTGGTGTCGCTCCTGTACTGGTGGATGCTCCAGTTCCCGCCGCCGGAGATGCCGGGGCCGGCGCAGCCCTCGGAGTCGGAGCAGGAGGAGGGCGGGGAGGGCACCCCGGGGGAGGAGCCCCAGCCCTCCGAGGGTGAGGGAGGGGGGAGCGGCCCCTCCCAGCCGATACCGAGCCCGGGGGAGGGCGACGGGGAGTGGGGCGAGCTGCCCGAGGACAACCTCTAGCCGCAATGCCGTTCGGTTAGCCGTCTGGTGGGCTTGGCAAGGCTTCGATCGTGATGTGGACGACTGTTCTGTGGGT
>NZ_JBHXQY010000141.1:0-12097 GCF_042716955.1 Nocardiopsis sp. NPDC058631
TAGCCGCCCAGGAGGTCCTGGGAGCGGCGGGCCGCGACCCACAGCATGATGCCGAGGCCGACCCTCACTGCGGAAGGGCGGTCTACCGGGTGCGCTGCGCCGGCTGGGCCTCGACCGCCGGGTCCGTCTCCGGGGGCTCCCACCCCGTGAAGTGCCACACCCAGCGGGCGGCCTCGACACGGGGCCGGTAGCGGGCCACCGGCGGATCGGAACGCACGTCGCCCGGAAGAACCAGGTCCGCGCCCAGGTCCTCCCACGGCACCCCGAGAATCTCGTCGCGGGTGAAGACGTCCTCCATCACCAGGCCGGACCAGGCACGCGGCCCACCGACCAGGCTCACCTGGATGGGGTCGTCGCCGTCCTCGTATTTTCTGCCCTGACCTTCGTCCTGCGTACTTTCCATGTGTACATCCTGCGATGCGCGCCCGCGTCACGGGGGACGTGGGAGACCGGCGTGTCGCGCCGCACCGCGGAGGACGGGGCGCACCCCCGCGCCTTCGCCGCGGCACCGCAGGGGTTGTCCTCAGGACAGGTGGCCGGAGACCTCCTCGGGATCGCGTCGCCCTTCGCCCAGGGCGGCGTAGAGGTCCTCCATGTCGGGGTGGCCCATACGCCGGGCCGCCCCGATCAGCTTTCCGGCGCCCTCCGCCTCGACCAGCCGGTCCTGTCCCAGGAGGTCGGCGAGCTTGGCGCGCCCGGCCTCGGAGGCGCGTTCGCGTGCGCGGGCCCGGTGCCAGGCGGTGATGGCGACCCGCGCCTCACCCGTCCTGACCGAGTCGAGCCACCCCTGGTCGGGTGCGGGCTCGTCGGTGGTGACGATCCGCACCGTGTCGCCCTCGCGCACCCTGGCGGCGGGTCCGGCCAGGCGCCCGCCGATCGTGGCCGCGGAGAAGTGGTTGCCGGTCTCCTCCCCCAGGGCGTAGGCCACGTCCACGGGGGTCGCCCCCTCCGGGAGGGTGAGCACCCGGCCCTCGCCGGTCAGCACCGTGATCGTGTCGGCCAGGTCGGTGCGCGCTCCTGTGAGCAGGTCCTCGGCGCTGGCCTGTTCCTGCCAGCCGAGCAGCCGTGTCAGCCACTCGGGGTCGGCCCTGGTACGCCCCTGGAGGAGGCGGCCGTCCTTCGAGGTCTCCTGGCGGATCTGCGCGATGATCCCGAACTCCGACACCTCCCGGGCGTGGGGGTCGCAGATGATGATCTGGACCTGGCGCCCGGACTCGGTGACGACGGTGGTGTGCAGCGCCTTGTACAGGTTGTACTTGGGGGTGGCGATGAAGTCGCGGAACCGTCTGGGTACCGGGCGCCACCTTCCGTGGACCGCGCCCAGGGCCAGGTAGGCGTTCTGTTCCCCTCCGCGCACCACGACCACGAACCTGACCGTGGCCATGGGTCCCACCTGCGTCCCCGAGCGCAGGCCGGAGGTGTACACGGAGTACAGGTGCCGCTCGCGCACCACGACCTCCGCCTTGACCCGGAACGCGTGGAGCACGTCCCGCAGGCTCACGCGCAGGGAGTCGATCTCGTACTGGTGGGAGCTGCGCACCTCCTCGGTGCGGTTCCGTACGCGCTCGGAGTCCTCCGTCTCCAGGTACTCGAAACACAGGTCCTCCAGCTCGCGTTTGAGCTGGTAGACCCCCAGCCTCTCCGCCAGCGGGATCAGCAGCTCGCGGGTGCCCCGGGCGATCTTGACGCGCTTGTGCGGCGGCTGGAACTGGAGGGTCCTCAGGTTGTGGACCCGGTCCGCGAGCTTGATGAGCAGCACCCGCAGGTCGTCCTTGGCCGCGACGACCATCTTGCGGAACGTCTCCCCGGCGGCCGCACTGCCGTACATGGACTGGTCGACCTTGGTGACCCCGTCCACCATGATCCCGACCTCGGAGCCGAACTCGGCGGCCAGGTGGGCGAGGCTGAAGGGGGTGTCCTCCACGGTGTCGTGCAGGAGCGCGGCGACCAGGGTGGCGGTGTCCAGACCCATCTCCGCGAGGATCGTGGCGACCGCGAGCGGGTGGATGATGAACGGTTCGCCGCTCTTGCGCTTCTGCTCGCGGTGCAGGTGGTCGGCGACCGCGTAGGCGCGGCTGAGCAGCGCGACGTCCGCTTTGGGGTACCAGCGCAGGTGTTCCTTGACCAGCGGCTGCACCCTGGGGAGCGGGCGATGGGTGGCCATGGCCGTGGTCAGGCCCCGCCACCACTCGGAGGAAGCCGTCAGATCGGTGGACGCGGCCATGGATGGGACCCCTCACGTTCGGACATCCGGCGGGATCACCCGATTCTACGAGCCGGATCCCCACCGCACGAGGGGAAGGGGGAAGGTGACCCGAAAGGGCCGGTCCCCGGGACCGGGCGGAGGCGGCCGGAGCACGGTCCCACCGACGAAAGTCGGTCCGCGCACCGACCAAAGGGACGCCGGCGCCCGCGACGGTACCGCTTTGGTCGTCGCTCCGGTGTGGCCCGCAGGTGGAGGCGCGGGCGGGGTACCCGCGCCTAGCGTGGAGAACGTTCCCCGGGGCAGTCCGGTCCGCGGGGACCAGACCCGCCTACCGACCCGAAAGGGCACGACATGCCACTGCTGGCAATGGCCGACACCACCATGAACACCGCGATCCCGGCCTTCATCCTGATCACGGCCCTGCTGGTGGGACTGGCCGTGGTCGTGTTCATCATCGCCGCGGTGTTCAGCATCCTCGGCTCGCGGGTGGACGGGGCGATGAAGATCGTCTGGCTCATCTTCGTCGTCATCGCACCCCTGATCGGGGCCCTCCTGTGGTTCCTCGTGGGACGTAACCAGGGCCACAGGTACAGGTAGGGGTCGCGGCGGCCCCGGGACACACGCCAACATGAGCCCCGCCCCAGCGGGCCGGGGCTCGTGCCGGTTCCCGCGGAGCAGGACCGTTCTTTTGGCCCGGCGTCTCAGCCGGATCGGACGGTCCGGTTCAGCAGGGCCATGAGCTGCCTCAGTTCGCTGTCGGACAGCACCGCCAGCGGGGTCTTCTCCAGCACCGTCGCGACCAGCTCGTCGCGGACCAGGCGGCCCTTGTCGGTCAGGACCAGGGCCCGGGAGCGGCGGTCGGCAGGGTCCACCGCGCGCTCCACCAGACCACGGTCAACGAGCTGGTTGGTGATGAAGGTCAGGTTCGGGGCGTTGCAGTACAGGCGCTCGGCCATCACCTTCATCGAAGGCGGCGGCTCGGCCGGGTCGATGGCCCACAGCGCCTGGAACGTCGCCGGTGTCAGTTGGTGTCCGGCCAGTGCCTGCCCGATCAGGTCGTTGGTCCGCATCCAGATGTCGTGGGTCGCGGCGACCACCGCGGTGAGTTCGGGTGTGGTCATGCCCCCATCCTACCGACGTTTCGAGGATCGAAGGATCATGCTAGCTTGATGGTTCGAGACTCGAATCAATGGAGGACTTGTGGGAGACGACTACCGCGGTGTCACCGCCCTCGTCACGGGCGCGTCCAAGGGGTTGGGGCGGGCGTACGCGCTGGAGCTGGCGCGCCGGGGAGCGCGGGTGATCCTGCTGGCCCGCTCGGAGGGGGACCTTCAGGAGCTCGCCGCACAGATCCGGGAACGGCACGGCAGACCGGGCACCGGGGCACCGGATGCCTCAGCGGCCGAGGTGATCGTCGGCGACCTCGCCGCTCCAGGCGGCCCGGAGCAGATCCTGCGGGAGCTGCGCGACCGCGGACTGACCGTCGACCTCCTGCTCAACAACGCCGGCGCGGGCAGCGTGGGTCCGTTCCTCGGCCGCCCGCTCGGGCCGCAGCTGAGCTCCGTCGGGCTCAACGTCAGCGGCCTGCTCGCGCTGACCCACGCGATCGGGGCCGAGCTGGTCGCCCGCGGCTCCGGCGGGATCATCAACGTCTCCTCCACCGCTGCCTTCCAGCCCATGCCCTACCAGGCCAGCTATGCCGCGACCAAGGCCTTCGTGCTCTCCTTCACGGAGGCGCTGGCGGAGGAGCTGCGCGCCACCGGCGTCCACGTCATGGCAGCGCACCCCGGCGCGATCGCGACCGGCTTCTTCGACGGCACCTCAGCCACGATCGGCCCCCAGGCCGACCCGGCGGCCACCGTCGCGGCCCACACCCTGGACGACTACGCCCGGCGGCGCGCGGTGTCCTACCCCGGCCGGGCCGTGAACCGGCTCCTGACCTGGCCCGCGCGCCTGCTGCCGCGCACCGTCGTCGCGAGGGTGGCCGGCGGGTTCAACCGGCGGCTGCGCCTGCACGAGGTCGTCGACAGCGCTTAGCCCGAGAGAGCGGGCACCGGGCGGGATCGGGTGCGCAGCGGGAAGGGCATCGGGTCCACCGGGGTGCGCTCCCCCACCAGCAGCCCCGGGAGCGGCTGCGGAAACACTGTCGGGGCCGGGGCGGCTGCGGCCGTGCCCCGAGGCCTTTCCGCGGTGGCTGCGGCGATCAGGAACTGTACTCCCTCCTCTCACCGCTCCACGGCCTTGCGAACACGCGCCAGCCGCACCCGGTTCTCCTCCAACCAGTCATCCGTCACGTCGATCGGCACGCGCACCACGATCTGCGTCGAGGGCGAATCGCGCACGGTCACCTCCACCGGATCCTCCGGGGCCACCTCCAACCAGGCGACCCGATCACCCGAAGGCCACGTGGCCCGCTCCCCTGCTCGGAGGGCGTCCAGACAGCGCTCCCAGTCATCCAGGTCCCTGGACGCCAGCAGCAGCCCGAGCCGCCCCCTGACGAAGCCGCTCTCCAGCACGATGCGAGCGGTGAAGTAGCGCTCCTGACCCGTGGTCAGGGGGTCTTGGAACTCCACCTCCACGGAGACGCTCTGCCCCGGGTCCGCGAACCGGAAGAGTTCCCGGGCCTGTACCTCGTCCGTCACGGCCACCTCCTGAGCGCTCGATGGGCCACGTCCGCCATGATTCTCCCGCGCAACGCCAACGGCCAGGAACGTCGGCGGTCCCCGCTAACCTGCCCTGGCACCGAAAATCCCCCACGATCAAGGCCCCCACATGACCCGCCCCGTCCCCGCGAGCAAATACGACCAGCTCTTCGCCGCGTTCCCCGAACTACACGAGTACGGAAGACCCGCCCTCCTGCTCCACCCGCACCTGGGGGAGCCGGGTCCCGAGGACAGCTCGGTCGGCGGCCCGCTCCTGTGGCCCACGGACGAACCCTGGCCCACCTGCGACCTCCTCCACCACAGCCACGACCTCGGTGACGGTGCCGCCGAGGTCCGCTTCGACGAACCCGTCGCCCTGCAGCCCGTCCTCCAACTCTTCGCGCACGACCTCCCCGACGGGCACGGGTTCCCCGGGGGCGCCACCCTCCTCCAGGTCCTGTGGTGCCCCAACGACCACCCCGCGCCGCCCCACGCCGACGGCCACAGCTTCACCCCCTGGCTCACCCTCCGCTGGCGGCACGACACCACCCACCTGCGTGCCCTCGATGACCAGCCCCACCCCCACACCAGCGCCGGGGGGTACGCACTCCCGCCCTGCGCCCTGGCCGTCGAGGAGATCACCGACTACCCCTGCGACGACTCCCTCCCCGAGGACCTCGCCCGCCGCGTCATGGAGTGGGAGGAGGACGTCCCCCAGAGCGGGCACGTGATCCCCAAACCCAGCTACTTCGACGCCTCCAGCCGGTCAGGCATGAAACTCGGCGGCTTCCAACGATGGGGGCTCACCGACCCCTTCCCCGTCGAATGCGCATGCGGGGCAGCCATGGAATACCTGCTCCAGATCAGCAGTCTGGAACCCGGCGGACTGGAGCGTCTGGTCATCGGCCGCGGCTACTCCTTCGGCGTCCACTACTGCCCGGCCTCACTGGACCACCCCCACCACACCGTCATGCAGTAGCCCTGGCCGCTGGTCAGGCGGGACGGACGCGCATGGGGAGGGAGGACCACCCGCGCAGGGTGTTGTTGAGGTGCCGACGCGGAGTACCCGCGAAATCGATCCGTTCGACGCGTTCGGCCAGGGCCACGAGCAGGCACTCCGCCTCCAGGCGCGCGATGTGCTGCCCCACGCACTGGTGGATCCCCATGCCGAAGCCCACGTGGGCGGAGGGGTCCCGCTCGATGTCGAACGTGTGCGGGTCGTCCCACCGGCGCGGGTCCCTGTTGGCGGCACCCAGGAACATCAGGATCTTGCCGCCGTCGGGGATGGTGGTCCCCGCGATCTCGACGTCGCCCACCGCCGTGCGGAAGAAGGTCTGCACGGGCGACTCCCACCGCACCGCCTCGTCGAAGGCCACCCGTGCGAGGCGGTGGTCCTCGCGCAGGCGTCGCCACTGGTCGGGGTGGGTGGCGAAGGCGTACAGGACGGCCCCCAGCGCGTGCACGGTGGTGTCCACCCCGGCGGTGAGCAGGGAGCGGACGATGAGCGGCGCCTGGTCCTCGGTGATGTCGCCGCGGTCCGCCGCCGCCCAGATCGCGGCGCCGAACCCGCCGGGGGCCAGCCTCTCGCGGGCGCAGCGGCTGTCGATCCACGCCGAGAGTTGCGCCACGCGCGGCGCCCCTCTGGCGACGAGGGCGTTGGGCGGCCCGAAGGCGTTGAAGGCGTGGTCTCCGTAGGGCAGGAGGTGGTGCCTGCCCTCGGCGGTCAGGCCCACGGCGTCGGGGAACACCCGCAGGGGGAAGGCCTGGGCGAGTTCGGTGACGGCGTCGAACTCCGTCCCCCGGTCCACCACCCGGTCCACGAGCTGCCGGGCCTCCTGGGCCCAGGCCTCGCGCAGCCGACGGATCGCTCGCGGTCCGAGAATCGCGCCCAGGACGGTTCGTGGTGCGTCGTGCAGGGGCGGGTCGGCCTCCAGGAGCAGACTCGGCGGGCGCCACGGTTTCTCGTGCCGGAAATTGGCCAGGCCCACCCCCGCGGCGGACTGGAAGGCCTGCCAGTCGGTCAGAGCGGTGTGCACGTGCTCGTACCGTGCCAGCGCGTGGACGTCGTGGCGTCGCAGGTGGACGACGGCTCCGGCGTCGCGCAGCCGCGCCTGGAAGGGCAGGGGGTTCTCCAGTACCTGCGGAGCGAAGGGGTCCTCGTCGAGGGATGCTGTGGTGGGGGTGGTCTGGGTGGCAGCCATCGCTTGGGGCCTCCTGTGGTGGGTCACTGGTCCGGGGCGGTCACAGGTCGAGGACGAGCCGCTCGGAACGCGACCGGGAGACGCAGGCGAACATGCAGTCGCCGGCGGCCCGGTCGGCCTCGTCGAGGATGGAGTCGCGGTGTTCGGGGAGGCCGTCGAGGACGGCGACCTCGCAGGTGCCGCACAGACCCTGGCGGCAGGACGACAGGACGGGGACGCCCGCTTCTGCGAGTACCTGGAGCAAAGACTTGTCGGGGCCGACCGTGAGAGTGGTGCCCGAACGGCGCAGCTCCACGTCGAACCCGCGGCCGCCCGCACCGTTCGCCCCTGCCGCTGCGACGAAGCGCTCGGTGCGCACGCGACCGGCGGGCCAGCGGGCGCAGGTGTCCCGCACCCCCGTGAGCAGGCCCGCCGGGCCGCAGGCGTACACCTTGGCCTCCGGGGAGGGCTCCGGTAGCCAGCCCCGCAGGTCGGGGCGGCCGTACTCGTCCTCCGGCACGACGGACACACGGTCGCCGTGGCTCCTCGACAGTTCGTCGGCGAAGGCCATCGACGAGCGTGTGCGGCCCCCGTAGAGCAGGCGCCAGGGCACGCCGAGCCTGTCGGCCTGCGTGATCATCGGGAGCAGCGGGGTGATCCCGATTCCGCCGGCGACGAAGTGGTACTCGCGTGCCGGGGCGAGCGGGAAGTTGTTGCGGGGTCCTCCCAGGCCGACCAGGTCCCCCTCCCGCAGATGGTCGTGGACGAAGGACGAGCCGCCCCGGCCGGCCGGCTCGCGCAGGACGGCCACCCGGTAGGACCGGGCGTCCCAGCGGTCACCGCACAGCGAGTACTGGCGGGTGGGCCCGTGCGGCAGAACCAGGTCGACGTGGGCGCCGGGGGCCCAGTCGGGGAGTCTGCCGCCGTCAGCGCGGGTGAGCGTCAGGGTCACGACCCCGTCGGCCTCGGCGGCCTTGCGGGAGACCCGGAGCGGCATCGCGGCGGCCGTGCCGCTGTTCGCCGGGGCCGCGGTGGACGGCTTCATCGCCATGGGAGCTCCTCGTGGGGCGGGGTGTGGCTCCGAGCATCGGACGTGCGGCACCCCCGAGGCCACGGGCGTTCCATTGGGTGGAAGACCGGTGGGGGGCGAGGGCACCTCGGCACCGGCCCGGGGGAGGCTTCCCGCGTGGCCCGGGGTGTTCGGAGCGGGGGGCGTGGAGGTCGCGGATCCGCTGCTCCCGCCGGTCGGCGTCCGTGGCCTCGACCGTCCGGTCAGCTCCGGGCTGCCGGGCGGAGCACGCTGTCCGTCCGTCCCCGGCCGGTGCCGGCCAGCACGCGGCTCAGTGCCAGGCCGGCGAGCATGAGGGGACGGCTGAACGTCCACGCGTTGTCGTCGTCGGGCACCACGAGCCCCATGGCGGCGACCACACGGTCGTTGCGACGCACCGGCACCGCGATGCCCGTCGCGTCGGGGTGGATGTGTCCGGGGCAGAAGGCGAATCCGCGCCGTCGGATCTCGGCCAGTTCGGTGCGCAGCGGTTGTTCACTGCTGAGGGTGTGCTCGGTGTACGAGGTGAGGGGCCCTCGGAGGACGCGCTCACGGAGGCTGTCCGGTGCGTGGGCGAGCAGGACCAGGCCCGCCGAGGAGGCGTTCAGGGGGAGCCGGCCCGCGATCTGCGTGACGTTGACGACCGATCCGGGAGCGGTGAGCCTCTCGACGAACAGCACGTCATCGCCTTCCAGGACGCCCAGCTGGGTGGAGTGGCCGACCACCGAGTGCAGGTCGCCCATGTACTGGAGGGCCGCCTCCCGCAAATCCTTGACCGGTGAGGCCCGTTCGGCCAGCTCCCACATGCGCGTGCCGATGAGGACCTGCCTGTGCTCGTCGCGGTCGAGCAGCCCGTGGCGGGCCATCTCCTTGACCAGCCGGGCCGTGGTGGCGATCGGAAGGCAGGCGCGGCGGCTGACCTCGCTGAGGCTGAGGACCGTCGATTCCGGACCGAAGGCGTCGAGGATTCTGACCGCCCGCGTGATGACGGACTCACCGTCCGGGGATCGCGCCATGTCTACCGTTCCTTCCCACGGCGGTCGGGCTGGTGGTGGGGGCGGCGGTGCCCTCACGTCCGGCTTCGCCACCCACACGCCAAGCCTGCATGTGTTCCACATCACAGGAAAGAGCGAATCCGTGATACCCGGTATTCACGGGACGGATGGACGGTCCGTGGAGGATCAGCGCCCCGTGGGGCGCCCTGCGAGGGTGCGCCCGGTGTGCGGGGTCGCGGCCCGCCCGGAGGCCCCCAGTCACGGGAGGGGGTCCGGGCGGGCCGAACGAGCCGGGGCTCAGCGAAGGCTGATGTTCCTGGCCAGGGGGAGGTCGGCGACGGATCGGCCGACCATCACCCGGTACAGGCCGGGGGTGAGGCGCCTCCTCCCGGCCGCCCCGTCCCAGGTGTGCAGGTCGGTGAGGGGCACACGCAGTTCGACCCGTTCGCGGGTTCCGGGGTCGAGACGGATCTTGTGGAAGGCCTTGAGCTGCTCCGGGGCGGTGTCCGCCTCCTCGGGCAGGCCGACGTAGACCTGGACCACTTCGTGGCCCGCGCGTTCGCCGCTGTTGCGGACACTGACGCCCACCACGAGTTCGTCGGCGCCGCGGTCGTGGTGCACCCCCAGGGACGTGTACTCGTAGAAGGTGTAGGACAGACCGTGGCCGAAGGGGAACAGGGGTTCCTGGCCGTGGCGCCGGTGGTAGCGGTAGCCGATGCCGGGCCCCTCGTCGTAGTGCACGGCGCCCTCCTCCCCGGGGTAGGTGCGGGCGGTGCTCCCCGGCCCCTGGTCCTCCCCCGCGGGGAAGGTCAGGGGCAGGCGCCCGGCGGGGTCGGTGTCGCCGTACAGGACCGAGGCCAGGGAGGATCCGGCCTCGGCGCCGCCGTACCAGGTCTGGACCACCGCGCCCACGCCGTCGAGCCAGGGCATGAGGACGGGTCCGTCGGTGTTGAGCACCACCACCGTGTTCGGGTTGGCGGCGGCCACGGCCCGCACGAGGGCGTCCTGGTCCCCGGGGAGCGCGAGGGAGGCGTGGTCCATGTTCTCCCCCGCGACCCGGTTGACCACGACCACGGCGACGTCGGCGGATCCGGCGGCCTCTGCCGCCTCGGGGATACCGGACTCGGGCTGCCAACCGAACCGGAGGTCGGTCGCGCCGAGGAAGGAGCCGTCGTTGGTGTATTCGACGACCACCCCCACCTCCTGGCCCGCGGAGAACTCGCGCACCGCGTGCAGGGGGTAGGTGTGGGGGCCGAACTGGAAGTCGCGGCTGGGGCGGACGCCGTCGACGGCCGTCTCCCCGTCCAGGACGAGCCGGGCCCGCCCGGAGAAAAGGAGGGAGAAGCGGCACAGGCCGTCGGCCGGGACGGTGAGGGTAGCGCTCCAGCGCGCCGACCACACGTCGGGCAGGCCGTCGACGGGGGCTCCCTCGAAGGCGAGTTCGTCCGCGGTCGCGGTCGCGACGGGGTCGCCCTGCAGGTCAGGGCCCGCGTGGAAGGTCGCGGACAGACCGGGGCCGCCGTCGGGGGAACGCAGGGCCGAGGCGGGGACGGTGTCGAGGGGGACGTCGCCGAGACTGCCCCGGGTGTGGGAGACCCGGCCGCCGGACCGGTCCCGGATCGCTTGCAGGGGTGTGGTCCACTCCCCCGGCTCCACCCAGCTCGATCCCTCGATACCGGTGACGAAGCCGCCGTCCGCGGGACCGATGACGGCGACGCTCGCGTCCTCCGACAGGGGTAGCAGGGATTCGCCGTTGGCGAGGAGCACCGTACTGTGCACCGCGATCTCGCGGGCCAGCTCCCGGTGGGCGACGGTGCCGACCCTCTCCTGCCGCGGCGGGAGCGGGTGGTCGAACAGGCCTCCGGCGAACATGGTGACGAGGATGCGCCTGGCCGCGTCGTCCAGGCGCTCGGCGGGGAGCGCGGCGGCGTCCTCGGGGGAGATCTGCACGCCGTCGGGCCCCAGGCCCGCGAGGTCCATGCCCGCGAGTGCGGCGGCGACCTGGTCGTCGCCGGACATGAAGTCGGGGACCGTGTAGCCCTCCAGGCCCAGCACGTCCTTGAGGTCGCCGATCAGGTCGGGGTTCTGCGGTGCGTACACGCCGTTGATCCGGGGGTACGAGGTCATGACCGACGTTGCGGGGACCCGGTCGACCACGTACCGGAAGGGCTCGTGGTGGGTCTCGTGCAAGGCCCGCGCCGAGACGCGCACGTCCACGGTGAGCCGGTCGTACTCCTGGTTGTAGGCGGAGAAGTGTTTGACGGTGGTGGCAACGTGCCCCGCGGTCATCGCCGAGGTGATCTCGGCGCCGAGGCGTCCGGCCAGGTGGGGGTCCTCGCCCATGCCCTCGGCGGTGCGGCCCGAGCGCCAGGTGCGGGCCAGGTCCACGGTGGGGCCCAGGACGCTGTTGAACCCCTTGCCGCGAGCCTCCTCGGCGATGGCGGCGCCCATCTCTCCCAGGAGCCCGGGGTCGAAGGTGGCGGTCTGGGCGACGGGCACGGGGAAGGCGGTCACGCCGGTCTCACCGCGGACCCCGGCGGAGGCGTCGGCGAACAGCAGCGGCGGGATGCCCAGCGCGGCCACCGCGTCGAAGTCGCAGCACACCAGGGCGGCCTTGTCACGGGTCTCCATGCGGGCGAGGAGCTCCTCCGCGCGTTCGGCAGGGGTGGCTCCGGACCGGTCGGCGGGCCGCGGCGCGGCCAGAACGGGTGACGTGGTGAGAGCGGCCGTCGCGGTGGCGACGGCGGCGGACAGCAGGGTTCTGCGTTTCATGGTGTTTCCCGGGGGGTGGGGAAGAACGGGTGGTGCCCGGAGCCGGAGGCGGGCTCCGGCTCCGGGCGGGGCGGACCTGGGCTGTGTTCCGCGGATCACTCAGGGCTCGCGGCGATCGGCGCAAGCGCCGGGTCGACCGAAAGCATCCACGGAGAACGACCTAGTGTCCTGAGTCGTTAATTCGTCGGCAGTACGCTGCGAGGGATTCGAGGATCTCCTCGGCCGTCTTGTGCCATACGAACGGCCGGGGATCC
>NZ_JBHXQY010000142.1:0-12045 GCF_042716955.1 Nocardiopsis sp. NPDC058631
TGGGGACCTCGATGCCGGTGAGGACTTTGATGGCGTTGCGTGAGGAGTCGGACATGTTCGGGTCCAGCGACATACCCGTCCCCTCCTCCACCCCTCGACGCCGCTACGCGGCCATGAAGGTAGCACTGGATAATCCGCGCGTATCGGTCCTCCATTCCCCGGATCGGAACCCACGTCTGAGGCCCCTCCGGTGAATTCCCGAAGGTCATGGATGTGCTTCGATGGCGGTGAGAGATTTCTGTAACGCGTTCCACCTGGTCAGTGGGCCGACTATTTCCGCAACGGTTTTCCTGGACCGAACCGAATATTCTTTTCCCGTTTCCCTCGCGCCGGAGGGTCCGTCCGGCGACCGGACGGATGCCTGGTGAGGGCGGGTGGCAGGGTGGTGCCTCTGCTGAACCGCTGTCGCCCGGCACCGGTTACAGCGTCCGCGAAAGAGCCGCTTCGGCTCCTGGGGAGGCGGCAGTGGAAGGAACTGCTTGTGCGGAGGTGTCCGAACGGCGGCCGTACACCGGCAGGCGGACGTTCAGTTCCCGTTCGTCAAGAATTCGCTTCTGAGTTTCGCGCAATACGCCTTTGTGTCACCGGGGGTGGGCTCGGTCGTATGGGCCGAAGGGAAAAAGAGAAGTGCGTCTTCGAGGAGAATCGCAATCCCTGTGGTCTCGAACGGGAGGGGGAGGCCCCGTCGTGCACTGCTCAGAGTCAGGGCGCGGGGTGTTGTTCGTCGGTGTGGGGGTCGCGGGCGAGGCCGGTGCTTCTCGGCGATGGCGCTGAGCACACGGTACGCCAGGTCGTCGTAGAACGAGCGCTGCGGTGAGCGGTGGCTCCGGGGTGTCGCGCGCTGACGAGAGGTCCTGCCGCGCTCACTCCGGTTCTTCGAAGTAGCGGACGTAGGCGTTGGACTGCGCGGCGCAGTCGTCGAATATCTGCTCGCTGGACCAGCCGCGCGTGGCGCGCAGGCGCGGGATCGCGTCGGCCGTTGCCGGGTCGTGGCCGGTGAGGGTGCCGTCCTCGTGCAGCGTCAGAAAAGGCCGTGTCCGCTGTGTGCGGCGGTCCTGGGCATAGAGCACGCGGGTCATCGGCTGTCCCCTGAGAGAAGGCTGGTGGTTCCCCGCGCGTTGCGGGCCAGCATGTCCAAGCGCGCCATCATCTCGTCGAACCAGTCGGACCGGCCCAGATGGTCGAACTCGGCGTGGAGCCCGGCGAGCCGGGACTGCAGGAACCGGATGTCGGCCCGGGTCAGCGGGTTGGTGATCCACGCGTTGGCATCGAAGTCGTAGAAGGGCCGCATGCCGTTGGTGTAGGCCAGCCCCTCCAGGTCGGTGGGGTCTTCGGGTGTGTGCTCGTACTTGAACCAGGCCTTGCCGTGGTCGATGCCCGCCACGTGCCCGTTGCCCTGGTCCAGCCAGTTGCCCGGATTGCGGTCGCCGTTGGCGATCAGCAGGTCCAGCAGGCCCAGCACGTGTCCGTCCCGCGTGGTCAGGAGCGGGGATCGCGGGTTGTCCAAGTGGGTGAACCCGGATACGCCGTTCATGTAGTGCATGAACAGCTCGTACTCGCCGATGCGCAGGACCCCGGGGACGTTGGCGCCGATGGCGCGGCCCACCAGCGAGGCGAGCTGCTCGGCGTCGGCGCGCTCGCGGGCGAAGGTGGTCTCCTCGGTGTCCTTGTAGACCGTCTGCGCGCCGTTCTCGAAGCGCATGAGCGCGGTACTGCCGTCGGAGCCGTCTTCGACGAGCCCCTCCTGGCTCAGCACATCGAATCCGGTGGTGTCGGCGAGGTCCTCGATACCGGCGAAGGACCGGTTCCACAGCATGAGCGCTGCGATCCGCTCGTCCTGATCCCCGTCCTGGTCCTGCGCGGTCTCCTCGGACGGAGCCGCGTGCTGCTCGTCGTACGCCGCCGCGGTGGGGTCCTGGGTGTACTGGGGCGCCGTGGGGTACTGGGAGACCTGCGTTCCGGCGGGGTAGGCCGGGCCCGGGGCTTCGGAGGCCTCGTAGTCGTTGGTATCCGGGTGTGGGCTGTTCCACGGCCCGCCGGTGCCGTCGCTCACGGGAAAGACCGTGAGTTCGAGCCGGGTCATGGAGTCGGGCAGGGGTTGATCAAAACCCGACTTGGGGTTGAGGGCGCTGAAGAAGTCGTTCTCGGACTTGGGGTTCAGGACGCCGAAGGGGTCGTTCCCGTAGTCGGGGCCCTTGGGATCCAAGTGGTCGAAGACGGGCTTGTCGCGGTCCCCCAGGGGTGGGAACAGGGGTTCGTCGGAGGGTGAGCGTCGGGGCTCCTGCACTGGTGTGTCGGGGTGGTCGTACAGGGACATGCCGTCGTCGCTGTCGTCCGAGTCCGAGCCCGAGTCCGACTCCGAGTCCAGGTCCGGAACGGAGTCGGTGTCCGTGTCGCGCTGGTCCGGGTCCGCGCTGTCGTGGGTGTTGTGGCCGGACCGGTCAGCGTCCCTGTCTGTTCCGCGGTCCTCGCCGTTGTCCTCGGAACCGCGTCTGGTGTCGGGCTCGTCCCTGCTGTCAGAGCGGTTGTTGCTGGTACCGCCCTGGTCGCCGCTGTTGCCGGAACCGTCCTTGTCCTGGCTTCCGTCCTTGCCGTCGTTCTTCTTCTGGTCGTCCCCGTCCTCGGAGTCGTCCCCGTCCTCGGAATCGTTCCCGTCTTCGGAGTCCTCCCCGTCCTCGGAATCATTCCCGTCTTCGGAGTCGGATTGTTCGTGGGTGGGGTCGGACTCCACGGGCGCTGTTTCGGGGTTGGAGACCTCCTGGACGGAAGTGCTCTGGGTCTGCTCCTGGCGAGGCGTGCGGCGTCCGTCCTCGCTGTTGGGACCCTTCTGCTCCAGCAGCTTCCGTACGCTTTCGGCGCGCTTCCGGGCGCTGTCGGCGAGGGCCTTGGCGTCGTCGCGGGCCTCCCGGTCGGTCTCCGCGGCCTCGGCGGCACGCTCGGCCGCGGCCTCCGCCTTCTGGGCGGCCTGCTGCGCGACCTGGTGTGCGCGACGGGCGTCGGCGGCGGCGTTGTCGGCGCCCTTCACGGTCGTGTCGGCGGTCCCCCGGGCCTTCTCGGCGATCTTCCGTGCCTCAACCGCGCGATCGGCGGCCTCCTGAGCCGTCTGCGCGGTGGTGTCCGCCCTGTCGCGCAGGTTCTGTGCCCGCTCGGCCAGCTGATTTGCGTCCTCGGTGGCCCGGGCGGCGCGTTCCGCCGCTTCGCGGGCGGTCTGCCGGGCCTCCTGCGCCCTCGATCGCGCGTCCTCCGCGGTCCGGCGAGCGGTCTCCTCCCGGGTGTTCGTCGTCCCCCGGGGACCGGTGCCGCCCGACCCCTCACCGATGGCCGGGGCGGTGTCCGGCGCCGTCTGCCCGCCGGGGGAGGGCCGGGCGGCGTTCGCCGCCGCCTGGGCCGCGAGGTCCGCGGCGGTGCGGGCCGCGCGGGCGTCGGCCTCGGCCTGTGCGGCGTCCCTGATGGCGTCCGCGGCCCCCGCTCGCACATCGGCGGCCCTGGCCGTCGCCGCGTCCGCGGCGGTGCGGGCGTCCTTGGCCGCGTCGGCGGCCCGCTGAGCCGCGTCCGCCGCATTCTGGGCGGACTCGACTGCCCGGTCCGCGGAGTCCCGGTGGCCAGACGCACTGGTGCTGAGTTCCTCGGCCCATGTCCGCAGGGTCTCGGCGTCCGCGGCCATCTGGTCGGCCTGCGTCTTCGCGGTGTCGGCGTCCGTCTTCGCTGTCTCGGCGTCGGTCCGCGCCGTCTCCGCCGTCGTCTGCGCGGTGTCGGCGCGATCGGCGATCGCCTCCAGGTCGGCGATCAGAGTGTTGGCCCGGTTGCGCGCGTCCTGTGGGGCCCGGTCCCCGCCGGCGGACCGGTCCTGTCCGGACAGGCCGTCCACGGCGGTTCTGAGCTCCTGGTACCGCGGCGGGGTCTCGTCGAGGTCGTTCTCGATCTCGGCGACGGTGTCCTCGTGCTCGCCTGCGGTGTTCTGGGCGCTGGTCGCGGCGGTGTCCGCGTTGTCGGCCGCCGTGGTGGCCGTCCTGACCCGGGCGTTGAAGGCGTTGCGATCGGGTTCGGGCCGCGTCGTGGAGGCTTCCTCGCGGGTCGTGGTGATGTCGTTGTCGGCGGCGGTGGCGCTGTCGTGCGCGGTGTCCGCTGCTTCCTGTGCGTCCCGTGCCTGCCGCTCCGCCCCCGGCGAGGGGGTGCCGTCGGTCCCGGGAGCGGGTGCGCGTCCTCCGGCTCCGGTGGCGGGTGTTCCGTCGCTTGAACCGTCGAGGATGCGGAGGCCGTCCCGAAGGTCGGCCCTGCCGCGGTCCAGGGGGGTGGAGAGGCCGTTCGCGTCATCGCGTGCGTCACGGGCCTCCTGGACCGCGGTGTCCGCGGCGTCGGAGGCGCGCTCGACCCGTGTGTCCACAGCGTCCCAGACCCGGCCGTCCGTCCCCCGGTTGCCCGAGCTCTCGCCGTCCGGGCCCAGCGCGCCGGGGTCGCGGAGGGGGGTGTCGGACCCCGGAGCACCGAGGTTCAGCTCTGACCGGAAGCGATCACCCAGATCCTGGCGCGGTCCCGTGGGCGCGGGGTCCGACGGGGTCACGGTGATGCTCGGCAGGGGACCGCCGGTGGTCGTGGTGGTTCTGGAAGTGCCGCTTGTGTTCCCGGTGGCCGTGGTGTTGTTGTCGGTTGCCGGTGCGCGGGTCGTGTCCCCCCTCGTCCCGCCGTTCCCGTCGCCGCTCACCGTGCGCACGGGGGGAACGGTGCCGCCGTCCCTCCCCTGCCCGGCGCCCCCCAGGGTGGTGCGCGCGTTGTTCACGGTCTCGATCAGGGCGTCGATCTGGTCGTCGAAGTCGGACCGCGCGCGGTCGTACTCGGCCGCCTTGGCCTCGTAGGCCTTCTCGGCGCTCCGGTCGTCCGGGTTGGCGGCGTACCTCTCGGCCAGGCCTTCCAGCGGGGCCCGGGTGTCGGTGTACGCGGCCTCGGCCTCGCTGAAATCCTCCCGCGCCTGGTTGATCCGGTCCATGACGGGGGCCATGTCCTTGGCCTGGTCCGGTGTGAGGAAGCCCAGCGCGACCGCGTCGGACTCCGAGAACCAGCCGGCCATTCTGACCGTGACGTCGTCCACGCCCCAGCGGGTGGGCCGGGAGTAGAACGGGGTCGATGGAAGGCTCGGGTCGTTCGGGTGGAAGGCGGCGGGCGCCTTGAGCTTGCTGCCCGCGGCGAACGCCCAGGTGGCGTCGTACTCCACGAGGTAGGCGGGCCCCTGGCGGAGCTGGTCGGACTCCTGATAGCCCTTGACGGCCTGGTTGGAGCCCCTTTCGGTCCCGTGGGACGAGCTGGTGTTCACACCCGCCGCACCGGTGTAGGCGCCTTCGTGCCCGTCGTAGGGCAGGCCCCCGGTGCTCAGCCCGGACGGGCGGAACTCCCCGCCGCGGCCCCGGCCCCCGCCGTGGGAGTCGCCGGCGCTGTTCGCCCGGGGCTGGGTGCGGGAGTCGCTGAGCTGGCTGCCCGGAAGCGCGTCCAGGATCCTCGCCCCGCTGCTGCTCGGTACGACCTTGGCGCCCCACTCGGTGCGGCTGATGTCCGTGAACTGCACCCCGTCGGAGTTGTGTGCGGCCGACGGGTACACCGCCTTGACGGCGCTGTCGCTGAGGCTGTGGTCGATCTCGTTGTAGACCGGGTCCTGACCGTAGTTGTCGGCGAGGTAGGCGCGTGCGGCGTCGGCGGTGGCGCGGGTGGGCTGCCCTCCTTCGGGGGTGCCGGCGGGCGGCTGCCAGCCGAGGGTCTGCGCGATGACGACGTTGGCTTTGTCGCGTAGCGCTTGGCCGCCGTCCTGCACCATGGCCGGCTTGGTGATGGAGGTGTCGTTGCCCGGCCGGGGGCCGGCGTCGCCGGTCCAGTTGCGCAGCGCGTCGGACACGGACGCGTAGATGGGGGCCCGGGGCCGCTGCGTCGTACCGTCGTCCCCAGTGGGGGCGGGGACACGGCCGTTACCGGTCGCGTCGGTTTCCGTCCGATCGCCGGTGGTGTTGTCGCCCTCCGGAGCTGGAGGGGGGTTCTGGTCGGCGGGCCCCGTCCCCGTGGAGCCGGTGCCGTCCGTGGACGTGGTGATGGTGGGGGGAGGCGCTGGCAGATCGGTGCCGGTGCCCTGCGTGCCGTCTCCCGTGGTGGTCGTCGTCGGGGGATCGAAGGTCATGTACGCGAACGGGTACAGCGTCTCGACCCGACCGCTGTCCGCGGTGCCCGTGTACGTCGCGCGCGGGGCGTTGCCGTTCTCCCCGCCCTTGGGTTCGCCGAGTTCGAGGGTGAGGGTCAGGGTCGTGTCCGCTCCGACCTTCGCGTACGGGGTGTTCAGGTGCAGCTCGACGGTGCGGGCGTCGTCCTGGGACTGCCCGGAGGAGCGCCCGTCGCTCGTGGAGGAGGACACCGCCGCGGCCGGGGGGACGAACAGCGGGCGGTGGTCCGGCTGCCCCTCCGACCCCTGGTCGTCCTGGGCGTAGGGGGGCGGTTGCAGCAGCACGCCGTCCGCGCCCACCGTCGTGCCGGTCCCCCGGTTCTGCGAGTTCGCGTCGGTCGCCTTCCACGTGTGCGACTCGATGTAGTAGCCGGACTGGCCGACGTAGGAGACGTCGGTGCGGTCCGGGTCCCTGGTCAGGTTCACGTAGACCTTCGCCGGGGTGCTCCAACGCTGTGGCCGCGGCCCCGAATCGGGCCCGGGCTCCGGCCCCAGTGCGCGGACCTTGACCGGCACCGGGACGGTGGAGTCGGGGTTGTTGCCCAGGTGCGTGGTCAGTTTCTGCAGCAGGAGTTCCCGGCCGCCGCTCGTCAGCTCCAGTCCGTTCGAGGCGAGGTCGTTCACCAGGGCCTGGATGGCGGCCTCGGGGTCGGCGGGTTCGACCTGCCTGCCGTTGTTCTCGAACCCGGGGCGCACCTGCGCGGTGTCAGGCGTCTTGGGGTTGGGCTGCGGGCCCAGGTTCACTCTGTCGCCGTCGCGGGTCGCCTGGTCCAACACCAGCCCGGCCTGGTGGGCGTCGCGTGCGTGCACGTAGCCCGAGATCAGGTTCTGGACGGGAACGGTCCACCCGTGGAACCGGGTGTTCCAGCTCAGGGGCGGGCCGATGCTCCAGTTCTTCAGGAACTCGATCGCCTGGGTGAGGTGACCGGAGGCGCGGAAGGCGTACGCCTTGGTGTTGTTCGGGATGAACAGCACCGACGACGTGAACGAGGTCGACTGGGTGTGCGATGCGCCGCGGGAGAAGAACGTGCGGGCGAGGGAGGGTCCGACCAGCGGGATCGGTCTGACGGCCTCGTTGGGCAGGGAGTCGTCGGTGGGGTGCGGGTTCGGGTTGCGGCCCCCGCTCCCTCCGAACTTGAGGCCGACGTTGCCGGTCAGGGAGGAGTTGGTGGACAGGGTCACCTCGCTGCCGCCGTTCCACCGCATCTGGGCGTCGACGGGGCGGAAGTCGGTGACGGTGTCGATCTCGACCTTGGTGGCGATGGTGGCCCGGATGTCGTGCGGTGACCAGAAACCGCCGCTCATCTCCTGGCGGACGCGGGAGCCCGACGGCGTGGTCACGCTCCTGCTCGTGGCGAGTTCTTCCGCCGACAGGTGGTTCTCGAACTGCCGACCGCCCCCGGACGACTGGGAGAGGAACGAGTCGAGCTTGCGCCGGAACCCGTCGTGGAGGCCGCTGCGCGGATCGGAGAAGGTCCGGTACGTCTCCTCCAGCAGCCCGCGCATGCCCCGGCTTCCGGCATCGAAATGGGTGTTCACGCGCTCGAAGGTGCCGCCGATGCGGCGGATCGCCTGGGCGCGGACCTGGTCCAGGGTCGGCGGGCCTTGCTGGGGCTGGTTGGCCGGGGCGCCGTCCCCGCTCCGCTCGCCTCCGGTCGGAGCGGCCTCCGGCGTCGTTCCGGTGGTGGTGTTCGTGGTGCCGTCGGGGGGCGGTGGGGTGAGGACGACGGCCTGGTTGCCGTCGGTCCCGGTGGTGGTGTTCGTGGTGCCGTCGGGGGGCGGTGGGGTGAGGACGACGGCCTGGTTGTTGTCGGTCCCGGTGGTGGTGTTCGGGGGAGGGGTGACGATCTGGGCGCCCCCGCCGAACAGGCGTCCCCAGGTGTGCGTGACCCCGTCCCGAATGACGGTCCACCGGCCTCCCTGGCCGTCGCCCGACGTACCGTCGGGGGTGGTCTGCGGGACGAAGTTCCGGACGATCATGTCCCGTGCCTGCTCGGACGTGAGCGGTTGCCGACCGCCGGTCGTGGCACGCACCACGTCCCCGGAGGTGTCCGTCTGCGTGGAGCTCTCTCCCCGGGTGTCCGTGGTGGTCCCGGGGGTGCTCCGGGTCTCCCGCCCGTCGGTCCGGTCGCCGGAGGAGGTAGCGGTGTCGCCGTCGCGTGTCGCGCCCCCCGGGTCGGACACGGTGTTCGGGGGGTCGGAGGCCATCGGGGGCATCTTGGGCGTGAGAAGGACGGTCTGGGCGTCCATCCCGTCCCCCAGGAGCGGGATGCCGTGTTCGCGTTGGGGCCGGTCGTCCCGCGCCAGCCCGATGTCGTCATGCTCGAACATTCGTGCGGTGAAGCGGGTACGGGAGGTCCACACGTCGGAGTCCCCGCTGAACAGCACCGTCTCCTCGGAGCTGTGGGAGAGACCCTGGCTGGAACCCTTGCCCGTGTTCAGGGATGCGTTCAGCGAGGCCGAGGGGTTTCCCAGGACCCGGGGGACACCGCGTGCGTCGGCGCCCGCGTCGGTGCGCACGCTGGCGCCCGTGGTGAGGCCGAGCGAGTGGTTGACGCTCGACCCCTTCGTGGTGGTGATGCCGGCCGAGCCCGCGAAACGGCCGCCGCCGCTGGCGGTCGTGTCGAACTGGTGCACCAGGCCATCGAAGTCGCCGTACAGACGCACCGTCACGGTCTCGGGGCGGGACCCCTTGTCCTTGCGGAGCATCGTCGGGTCGATGACGGCGGATTCCTTGAGGCGGACCGGGATGCCGTTGCCGGGAAGGTCGGGCGCACCGCTCTTGAGACCGGACTCGGAGAACGCCCTGATGACCTTGAGGGTGTTCTCACGCGCCACGTCCGCGTTGCGGCGCAGGCCCCAGCGCTCGCGGAAGCTGCGCATCGGTCCGTCCGGGTCCATGTGGCTGGGGCGGACGGCATAGTCCTTGCCGGTCCGCGCCAGGTCCGGGATGACCATGCCGGGGCGCTTCTCGGAGATGGCGCTGAGCACGTTGTACGCCAGGTCGTCGTAGAACGGGCCCTGTGGTGAGGGAGGCGCCGGGGTGTCTCCGTTGCCGCTGTTGTCCGCCGGAGTGGTCGGGGGTGCGTGGCTGAACCCGCGTACGGTGGCCCCGCTCAGGTCGGTGGGGTGGTCCACCGCGAGGTTGGGGAACGGGATCCGGGGCGGCGCGGCCGGTTCACCGGTCGGGTCCGGGGCCTTGGGCGGTTCGCCGTTGAGCTGGCGGGCGTCCTCGACCGTGAGCATCTCGACCGAGTTCCCCTCGAAGCGGTGCGTCGGCGCTCCCGGCTCGCTCTGTAGTTCGACGTAGTAGTCGCGCTTGACGTCGTAGGCGGCGTGGCCGGAGGGGGCGTGCACGACGTGGCTGCTCGTGCCCGAGGTGTTCAGCGTGGTCCCGGTGCTCTTCTTGAACGTCGCCGAGTACTCCACGGAGGGCACGTCGAGGCGGATGCTCTGGCCGTTGGGCAGGTCGAGCCAGATACCGAAGCCGCCACCGATCGAACCGGAGGCCATGGTGGAGTGCTTCACGGTGGAGGAGTCGCTCTTGACCGTGGTGTTGCTGTGCACGAAGTCGGCCAGGCCGGGGGCGAAGTCCTTGCGGTTGTACTCGGTCGACACCGACCACATCCGCATGATGCGTGGGCGACTTCCGGGGACCTCGACCCGGATGTGCGCGGAGCTGTTGGTCATCTGCGGCAGGTACTGCAGCACCCGGTCGTTGTCGAAGGTGTACTCGATGCGCTCGCGGTACTCGTTGTCGCGCCGCTCCTTCTTGGAAGGGGTGTGGCCGCTGCCTCGGTCACCCTCGGGGCGGGGGCCCAGGACGTGGTCGGCGAGCCAGGTGCCGAGGGTGCTCTTCCCCGGTCGACCACCGCTGCTCGTCGTCGCGGTGGTGGTGCTGTCGTCGCGGTCGCCTTCGCCGCTGCGGTCGGTTCCACCGTCTGAATCCGTGGCGGGAGACGGGGGGACCGGGGTGAAACGGGTGATCTCGATCGGGTGGCTGGTACCCATGGACGGCCGGTTCACCGGCTGGTGGTTCCCGTTGGCGTCCGCCGGTCCGTTGTCGGGCACGATGCGCTGGGGTGCGTCGGAGGGGACGACTTCGCCCGGCAGGTTCATGGCGAGGCCGTTGTAGGTGGTGCCTTCCTGGACACGCGGTGTGGTGAGGCCGGGGCCGGTGACGGACGTCCTCATGTGCAGGTCGCCGACGTAGAGGTTCGGGGCGCCGAGCAGTTCGATGCCGCTGGCGGAGTTGGCGCTGGTCGAGGCCGATCCGGAGGTGCCCCGGACCCTCATGCCGCCGCGCCCCCCGAAAGCGGCGATCGGCCCGGCGTCGCTGCCGCTGACGTTGCCCACGTAGAAGGGGCTCATCGTGAACTTGGCGCCGACGGTCTTGCCCGCGCCGCGTGACCCGCCGTCGCTGGAGTCCACACCGGGGCCGGTGTCGTGGAGTCGCAGGAACCTGGAGTCCCCGCCGCCGCTCAGGGGCTTGGTGTCGACGTGGTAGAAGTCGCCGTCCTCGGAGCGCAGATCGATGTCGGCGCTCCAGGTCTGCCCGTCGTGGGTGGTGCTGACGGCGTGTCCGCCCTCGCGCAGGAAGGGGCGCGGCCCCTCCCTCGTGAGGATGTCGACCACGCCGTCCACGATCTTCTGCCGCACGGGGTCGGGCATGCCCGGAGTATTGGTCAGGACGTCGTTGACGAACCCGGGCAGGTGCTCTGCGAAGAGCATGTGCGGTCCGAGGACGGTGGACGTGGTCAGGTAGCCCAGGTCGTAGCTCTGACCGCTCCGGTCCGGCACGAAGCCGCCGTCGTAGGTGAGGGGCGGGAGCGGCCGGGGCGGCGGCGCGCCCTCCGGCGGGGTTCCCTCCTGGGTGTTCGGCCCGCGGCCGACGGGGTCGGGGGTGTTGCCGGTCAGGCTTCCGTCCCGGGGAGCGGGGGAGTCGGTGTTGAGGGGTCCGAGGGGGATGTCCCTGCTGGTTCCGCCGAGGGGGACGGGGCCGGGGTCGCGGCTGGTCCCGCCCGTGGTCTCCAGGACGGTCATGACGGTGGTCGGGCCGTCGGGGCGCAGCAGGTCGGCCTGCATCTGGGCGATGTGGTCGTAGTTCCTGTAGGCCTCGTTGGCCTCGCGCTGCGCCTCGTAGGCCTGGGCGCGCAGGTCGTCGGCGTCGGGGCGGCCCTGGCTCTCGGCCTCCCTGGTCTGGTTGACCAGGTCCTGGGCGCGCTGGTAGCCGCTGATCGCGTCCTTGAGGCTGGCCGAGGCCAGCTCCCCGAGCCGGATGGCGGTGGTGATCTTGTCCGACGCGGCCTGGGGGGAGGGGTTGCCCTGCCCGCTGTCGGCGGGGGGAGCGCTGTCCTGCTCCCCCGCGCGGGGCGGCGGGACGGCGCCCTGGTCGCCCAGGGAGTCGGGTGCGGGAGTGGGTTCTGGGGAAGGGTGGTCCAGCGCCTCGGGGAGGGGTGCGGTGTCCTCGGTCTGCGGCGGCGGATCGCTCTCCGTCCTGGTGTCGGTGTCGCGCTGGCCGTCGCCGACCTCGGCGGCGGGCGGCGGAGACGGCGGGCCATCCTCCGACTCGGTCCGGGGCCCGGAGTCGGAGTGCGCACGCTGCCCGTCTGGCGAGGTGCCGGGGTCCTCCTGCCCGGTGCGGTCCGGGGCGGGTGCGGTTTCCGGCGTCGGGGTGCTCTCCGTGGCGGTGCGCACACCGTTGCCGTCGGCGGGCGACCGCTGGGCGGACGGATCCGGTGTGCGGGTGTCGCCGGTGCGCTGGGGCGAGCGTTCACTGCTGTTGCGTTCGGTGGGTGTGGAGCGCTGGTTGCTGTCGGAGGCCGGGCTTTGCGGTGTGGTTGCGGGCG
>NZ_JBHXQY010000143.1:0-11860 GCF_042716955.1 Nocardiopsis sp. NPDC058631
ACCCCCGGGGGGAACCGCTGGAAACTCCTTCGTGGCACGGCCGCTGTGGCGCCACGGCCCCGGAGCGGGCGGCCCGGAGCGCCGGACCGGCGACGCCCGGCCGGCGTCCGGCGCGTCACAGGGATCCGCGGGCCCCGCGGCGCGATGCTGGTTCGTCCGGGAGCCGAGCGGGGGGCGCGGGATGCAGGTCGAGGAGTACGTGGTCGCCACGCTGGTGATCGTGGTCGCCGTGATCGGCGGCCGGCTGGTCGCGGGAGGGCTCCGGGTCCCGAGCGCGATCGTGCTGGTGCTGCTCGGCATGGCCCTGGGGGTCGTTCCGTGGATGCACTCGCTGTCGATCTCCCCCGAGGTCATCCTCCTCGTCTTCCTGCCGCCGCTGATCTACAACGCGGCGTTCTTCTCGTCGCCCCGGGACATGCGCGACCTGGTGCGGCCCATCGTCGCGATGGCGGTGGGGGTGACGCTGGCCACCGCGTTCGGCCTGGCGGCCGTCGTCCACCTGCTCATGCCCTCGGTGGGGTGGCCCGCCGCGGTCGCGCTGGGCGCGGCGATCGCTCCGACGGACGCCGTCGCGGCGTCGGCGATCCTCAGGCGGGTGGGCACGCCGCGCAGGGTCCTGACGATCCTGGAGGGCGAGTCCCTGATCAACGACGGTGTCGCGCTGACCGTGTTCAGCCTGGCCGTCACCGCGATGGCCCACCCGCTGACGCCGCAGGAGGGCCTGGTGGAGCTGGCCGTGGTCGTGGTGGGCGGCCTGCTCTACGGCGCGGCGGTCGCGGCGGTGGTGGCATGGTCGCGGACACGCATGCAGGACCCGTCGCTCCAGCTGATGGTGGTGCTGGTCACACCGTTCGCGGCGTACATCCCCGCGGAGATGGCCGGGTTCTCCGGGGTGCTGGCCGCGGTGGTCGCCGGGTTCTACCTGGGGACCCGGGGCGAGGGCCTGCTGCCGCCGCGGGTACGGGTGAACGGGCGGACGATCTGGTCGACCCTGGTGAGCCTGCTGGAATCGATGGTGTTCGTGGTGCTCGGACTCCAGCTGGACGCGGTGGTGACGGCGGTGCGCGAGCACTTCGCCTTCCTGGCGCTGGTGGGGGTCGCCCTGGCGGTGACGGCCTCGGCGGTCGTCCTGCGCATGGCCTCGATGCTGGTCGTCATCCCGGTGCAGCGGGTGGTGCCCTTCCTGAACCTGGACGTGTCCTCGTTGCGGGAGCGGATCGTCATCGGGTGGAGCGGGATGCGCGGGGCGGTGTCACTGGCCATCGCCCTGTCGCTCCCCGCCACGCTGGGCGGGGAACCCTTCACCGGCCGCGGGGCGCTGGTGTTCGTGGCGGGCGCGGTGGTGCTGGGGACGCTGGTGGGTCAGGGGATGACGCTGCCGCTGGTGCTGCGGCTTCTGGGGCTGGCCGAGGAGGGCGCCAGGCAACGGGAGTTCCTGCGGGCGGACGAGCGGATGAGCTGCGCGGCGCTGAGCAAGGTGGACGAACTCCTCCGCGAGGGGGAGCTGGACGAGAGGACCGCCGACTCCCTGCGCGGCGTGTACGTGCGACGGGTGACACAGGTGCGGGGGCTCCTCGACGCCGGCGACGGCCGGGCGCGGCAGGGGGTGGACAGCGGCAGGGCGGTGCACGCCCAGATCACGCAGGCGCGGCGGGACACGCTGGTGTCGCTGTACCGGGAGGGCGACATCGACCACGACGTGTTCCAGGAGATGAGCCGCGACCTGGACATCCGCGACACGGGGACGGGCCCGTACGGCGCGTGAGGGGGCGGGCCGGTCCCGCTGCCCGGGGGCCGGGAAAGGCCGGCCTTGGAACTCATCCGCCACTCGAATGGCACGCAGTCCCAAAGAAAACTACAAACTTTCCTTACCATTTCCATTGACGGGACGGTAAGCCAACTTTAAAGTTTCCTAACAATTAAGCGGCTCCCTCCGGGAGCCCCCTTCGTCTCCCCGCTCGACGAAAGGAGCACCCCCATGCTCAGGACTCATCGCAGCAGCCGACCCAAGGGGCGCGAAGCCGCTCTGGCCGGAACCTTCGCGGTTCTGGCCGCCGCCCTCGTGGCGGGTTTCAGCCAGATCTCCCCCGCCCCCACCGAGGCGGAGACCGTGGCCGACGGCGAATCCCTCCAGACCCAGCAGACCGACCAGTGGCTCACCGGCTACTGGCACAACTTCGAGAACGGCTCCGGGGTGATGCCGCTCTCGGAGATCCCCGGCGAGTACAACCTGGTGGCCGTCGCCTTCGCCGACAACCACGCCACCCTCGACGGCGGCATCACGTTCAACCTCGCGAGCGGTGAACTGGACGGCTACACCGACCAGCAGTTCCGCGACGACATCGCGGCCGTGCAGGCCCAGGGGCGCAAGGTCGTCATCTCCGTGGGCGGCGAGGCCGGGCACGTGGACGTCACCAACGCGACCCAGGCGCAGAACTTCGCCGACACCACCCACCAGCTGATGCAGGACTACGGCTTCGACGGGGTCGACATCGACCTGGAGCACGGCATCAACGCCGAGCACATGTCCAACGCCCTGCACGACCTGAGCGCCCAGGCGGGTGCGGGCCTGATCGTCACCATGGCGCCGCAGACCATCGACTTCCAGAGCGCCGACCGGGAGTACTACAAGCTCGCGTCGAACATCTCCGACATCCTCACCATCGTGAACATGCAGTACTACAACTCCGGGTCGATGCTCGGCTGCGACGGCCAGGTGTACAGCCAGGGCACCCCGGACTTCGTCGCCGCGCTCGCCTGCATCCAGCTGGAGATGGGCCTGACCCCGGACCAGGTCGGCCTGGGCCTGCCCGCCGTCCAGTCCGCGGCCGGAGGCGGCTACATGGCGCCCAGCCAGGTCGTGAGCGCCCTCGACTGCCTGGAGACCGGTACCAACTGCGGGTCCTTCTCCCCCGAGACCCCGTACGGTCCGATCGGCGGCGTCATGACCTGGTCGATCAACTGGGACGCGACCAGCGGCTACGCCTTCGCGGACACCATCTCGGCCCGGCTCGGCGGCTCCGGCGGCGGCGAGCCCACGGAGGAGCCCACAGACCAGCCGACGGAGGAGCCCACCGAACAGCCCGGCGACTGCACCGCCTCCGCCTGGACGTCCGGCGGCACCTACACCCAGGGCGACCGGGTGTCCCACGACGGCCGCGAGTACGAGGCCCGCTGGTGGACCCGGGGCGAGGTGCCCGGCACGACCGGCGAGTGGGGCGTCTGGACCGACGTCGGCGCCTGCTAGGCCGTGTTCCGCGGATCATTCCGGGCTCGCAACCGCCAGGCTGCCTCTCGCTGCGCCGACCACGCTTGGACAGCCAGACCCGGGCTGACCTGCGCTACTCGTCTTGCGAGAGATTGCCTGGAGGCCGCTCGCGGCGATCGGCGCAAGCGCCGAATCAACCGAAAGCATCCACGGAACACGCCCTAGGAGGCCTGCCGGAAGCGTCGCCCGTGCGACGTGGGCAAGTCCGGGCCCGATGACCTCGTACGCGTGGCCGGTGTGGACGCACACACGCGCCACACGGAGGAGATCACGGCGGAGGGGGCGGAACGCCGGTACCCGGTGTCGCGCCCCCTCGTGCGTCCCGCCCCCTCAGACGAGGGGGAGGGACCGGCGCAGGACACCGGGTGCCACACCGTCACTGGCCTCCGCGACGCGCTGCCGCTCCCGGGGCACCTCCCCGTAGAGGGTCGTGCGCTGGCGGACCGGCCGCCCGGTCGGCTCGACCATGGCGCGGATGTCGGTGATCGTCTTGAACGATCCCTGCCCCGACCCCGCCATCCGGCTGATGGTCTCCTCCATCAGGGTGCCGCCCACGTCGTTCACGCCCCCCGACAGGAGCTGACGGCAGGTGTCCTCCGCCAGCTTCACCCACGAACACTGGATGTTGTCGATGTGCCCGTGCAGCAGCAGGCGGGCCAGGGCGTGCACCGCGCGGTTCTCCCTGACCGTCGGCCCCGTGCGGGCCAGCCCGGCCAGGTAGATCGGGGAGTTGGTGTGCACGAACGGCAGCGGCACGAACTCGGTGAACCCGCGGCGCCCGTTGCGCTCCACCGACCGCTCCTGGAGCGAGCGCAGCAGCTTGATGTGCGCCACCCAGTGCCCCGGCGAGTCCACGTGGCCGTACATCATGGTGGACGTGGTCGGGATGCCCAGGTCGTGCGCGGACGTGATGACGTCCACCCACTCGCTGGTCGGCAGCTTGCCCTTGGTGAGGATCCAGCGGACCTCGTCGTCGAGGATCTCCGCGGCCGTGCCCGGGAGGGACCCCAGGCCCGCCTCCCTGGCGCGGGTCAGCCACTCGCGCACCGGCAGGTTCGTGCGCGTCGCACCGTTGACCACCTCCATCGGGCTGAACGCGTGGACGTGCATGTCCGGAACGCGCTCGCGCACGGCCGCGGCGATGTCGAAGTAGGCGGTACCGGGCAGGTCCGGGTGGATGCCGCCCTGCATGCACACCTCGGACGCCCCGGCCTTCCAGGCCTCCTCGGCCCGGTCGGCGACCTGGTCGAGCGAGAGCGTGTACGCGTCGGCGTCGGTGCGGCGCTGGGCGAACGCGCAGAACCGGCAGCCGGTGTAGCAGACGTTGGTGAAGTTGATGTTCCTGGTCACGACGTAGGTGACGTCGTCACCGACGACGTCCTGACGCACCCGGTCGGCCAGGTCGGCGAGCGCTTCGAGTTCCGGCCCGTCCGCGTGCAGCAGGGCGAGTGCCTCGTCGTCGTCCAGCCCGGCCGGGTCGGCCTCCGCGCTGCGGAGCGCCGCCGCGATGTCCGGGTCGAACCGGCGGGGCACGGCACCGTCCCTGTCCACGCCGGAGCGCAGCTCGTCCCAGTCGCCGTAGACGGCGTCGAAGTCGCTCCGGCGGTCGCCGGTGCGCCCCTCCGTGTCGATCTCCGTGTGCAGGTCGGTGCGGCCGGAGGAGACCAGGACCGCCTCGCGCTCCTGCCAGGGGCGCCCCACGATGACGGCGTCCTCACGGGCCAGCCCGGTCTCCGGGTCGGCGAGCGCGGCGACGTGCCCGGCCAGGCGGGGGTCCAGCCACGGCTCTCCCGCGCGGATGTACTCGGGGTAGACGGTGAGCCGCTCGCGCAGTGTGAACCCCTGGTCCGCCGTGCGCCCGGCCAGGTCGTCGATCTGCGGCCAGGGGCGCTCGGGGTTGACGTGGTCGGCGGTGAGCGGCGAGACACCGCCCCAGTCGTCGATGCCCGCGCGGATCATCAGCGCGTACTCGTCCACGCCCCCCGGCTGCGCCCCGATGAGGTTCGGGGGCGCCTGGATGTGCGCCTTGGGGCCCATGACCAGGCGGGTGACCGCGATCGTCGCGGCCATCTCCTCACGTTCGGCGTCGGGCCGGTGCATCATCGCGGTATCCGGTTTGGCCCGGAAGTTCTGCACGATGACCTCCTGGACGCCGCCGTAGCGGCGGGAGGCCCCGCGCATCGCGAAGACGGACTCGGCGCGGTCGGCGACCGTCTCGCCGATACCGAGGAGGATGCCGGTGGTGAAGGGGACGCTGGAGCGGCCCGCGTCCTCCAGCGCGCGCAGCCGCACCGCCGGGTCCTTGTCGGGGCTGCCGTAGTGGGCCTGGCCCTTCTCGGTGAACAGCCGGGTGGAGGTGGTCTCCAGCATCATCCCCATCGACGGGGAGACGGGTTTGAGCCGTTGGAAGTCCGCCCAGGTCAGCACCCCCGGGTTGAGGTGCGGGAGGAGACCGGTCTCCTCCAGGACCATGATCGCCATGGCCCGGACGTAGGACAGGGTGTCGTCGTAGCCGTGCGCGTCGAGCCAGTCGGCGGCCTGCTTCCACCGGTCCTCGGGCCGGTCCCCGAGGGTGATGAGCACCTCCTTGCAGCCCGTCTCCGCGCCCCTGCGGGCGATCTCCAACACCTCGTCGGGCGACATGAACGGCGATGCGAGGCGGCCGGGGACGGTCGCGAACGTGCAGTAGTGGCAGCGGTCCCGGCACAGGCGGGTCAGGGGGACGAACACCTTGCGGCTGTAGGTGATGACACCGGGGCGGCCCGCGGCCTCCAGTCCGGCGTCGCGCACCCTGCCCGCGTGTTCGAGGAGGGTCTCCAGGTCGTCGCCCCTGGCGTGCAGGAGCACCTCCGCCTCGGCGACGTCGAGTGTCTTGCCGTCCCTGGCGCGCGCCAGGGCCCTGCGCATAGCGGACGGGGACGGCGGCCGGGGGGCCGGGTCCTGTGCCGGGGCCTGGGAGGACACGGGGAAGGGGTCGTTCGCTCCACTCATAGAGCGCACCCTACGCCCAGCCCGTTTCACGCGTGCGGACGCATCGCCGCTCGCAGACGGGCGGGGGGACCCCCGCCGCCGGCCCCTCCCCCGGTCGGCGCGGGCGCGGTGCGGGCACGTCGCCTGGGCCGCACCGGGCGGCGTAGGGTCGGCAGGTGAACGAAGGAGGAGCTCCGTGCTGAGTCGGCTGCGCGGCAACCCGTGGATACGGTTGGCGCTCTTCCTGGTGGTGTGCGCGGGCGCGGGCGTCGCCCTGCACGCGAACTGGGCGCAGGCCCGCGACGCCGCCGCCGCGCTCCCCCTGTGGGTGCTCCCGGCCGCGGTCGTCGCCGGCATGGCGGGGCTGACCGCGCAGATGCTCGCCTGGCGCTCCCTGCTGGCCGGGTTGGGCTCACCCCTCCCGCGGCGGGCGGCGTCCCGCGTCATGTTCGTGGGCCAGCTCGGCAAGTACCTCCCGGGCTCGGTGTGGGCGTTCGTCGCCCAGGTCGAGCTGGCCCGGGACTGGCACGTGCCGCGCTCGCGGGGTGCCGCCGCGACCCTGCTCGCCGTCGGCGTGACGGTCGCGGTGAGCCTGGCCGTGGCTGCGGTCACCCTGCCCCTCTCGTCGGCGGAGGCGGCCCGTCGCTGGTGGTGGGCGCTCGCGCTGGCCCCGCTCCTGCTCGCCGCCCTGCACCCGCGCGTGGTCGGCTGGGGCATCCGGCTGGCCGCCCTCCCCTTCGCCCGGTTCCGGGAGGTGGCGGAGGCCGGGCCGCTCGGCCTCGGCGGGCGGGCCATGGCCGCCGCCGTGGGATGGACCCTGGTGGCGTGGGTCCCTCTGGGCGCGCACGTGTGGCTGCTGACCTGGGCCGTGGGCGGTGACGCGCTGCGCTCGCTCGGCCCGGCCGCCGGCGCGTACGCGCTGGCCTGGACCCTGGGCCTGCTGGTGGTGTTCGCCCCCGCGGGGCTGGGCGTGCGCGAGGCGGTCCTGGTGGTGGCGCTGGCCCCTGTGGTGGACGCCGGGGCCGCCCTGGTGGTGGCGGTGCTGTCCCGGTTGGTGATGACCGTCGCCGACCTGGGCTGGGCGGGGCTGTCGGTGCTGCTGTCGCCCGCGACCGCACCCGCGGCCGGGGCGCCGCACGACGGGTCGTCGCAGACCCGCTGACCCTCCGGGCCCCTCAGGCCTTGAGCAGCCGTTCGGTGTACGCCCGCCAGTAGGGTTCGGCGTCCACCGGGCGGACCCCGCCGCGCAACCGCGCCGGCTCGCCGGGGGCGTAGAACTCCCCGAGCGCGCGGGCCAGGTCGGCGGCGTCGCCCGGCTCGCACAGCAGGCCGTCGACCCCTTCGCGCACGTGGTCGGCGAGTGTTCCGGCACGGGTGGCGACGACCGGCAGCCCGTGCTCGTGGGCCAGCCACACGTTCTGGGTGGCCGTCGCGGTCCGGTACGGCAGGACGACGGCGTCGGCGGCGCCGAACAGGCCGGGGAGCTCCTCGGCGGGCACGTACCCGTCGAGGAACCGGACCCGGTCGGTGATCCCGAGTCCGGCGGCCTGCGCCGCCAGCTCGGCGGTCCCGCCCCAGAACTCCCCGGCGACGGTGAGCGTCACGTCCTGCGGAGCGCCGTCCGCCAGGGCGCGCAACAGCAGGTCGACGCCCTTGTAGGGCCGGACGATACCGAGGAAGAGCAGGTGCCGCCGTTCGCCGCCGGGGGTTCCGGCGTCCGCGGGCGCGGCTCCCCCCGTCTCGGGCAGGTGCGGCGGCATCTCGGCGACCACGGGCAGGTCCCGGCCCGCCCCCAGCAGCCCCTCCGCGAGCCGGGCCTGCTCCGGCGAGTGCGTGACCACGGCGTCGGTGCGGCGCAGCAGGGCCCGGACCAGGGACACGTCGACGGACCGCCGCTCGTGCGGCAGCACGTTGTGGCACAGGGCCACCACCCTGGGACCGCCCCGCCGGGACCGTGTCCCGGCGACGATGCCCAGGTAGGCGGGGACCTGGATCGGTGAGAACAGGGTGAGGACCACCAGGTCGGCGTCGCGCGCCAGCCGCCGCCCCGTCGCCCACCACCCGTCCGGCCGGTACCAGGCGAGGCCGTGCCGGGTGTCCGGGTAGGGCTCGCCCTCCGGGTCGGCGATGGTCTGCCGTCCCGGGTACAGGGCGGCGGGGTACTGGGCGCGCCACGACTCGATCACCGCCGGGTGGCCGAGCGCGCGCAGCCGGTGCGCGAGTTCGGTGGTGTGCCTGGCGCCGCCGCCCTTGTAGGGGTGGGCGGGGCCGACGAGGGCCACCCGGGAGGGGCCGTCCCCGGTCACGGGTTCTCCCGCGAGCGCACGATCAGGTCGGCCAGCAGGGCGATCGCCGCGATGATCAGCCCCGTCATCAGGATCATGACGGTGTTGTTGGGGATGTACAGCGGGTTGCGCACCTGGTCGAACACGAACTTGGCCGTCCCGAGGCCGAGCAGCACCAGCGCGGGCGGCATGAGGACCTTGAGCGGGTTGAAGTACATGACCATGCGCAGCACCTGGAGGATGTACCGGTAGGCGTCGCTGACGAAGTGGAACTTGGACCTGCCCGCCCGCTTCGCGTACTCGATGGGCACGTACCTCACCGGGTGCTGGTTGGACAGGAACGCCAGCGTGATGGTGGTGACGCAGGAGAACCCGGGCGGCAGCAGCCTCAGGTAGGGGCGGGCGACGTCGCGCCGGAACACGCGCAGACCGGAGTTGAGGTCGGGGATGCGCGTGTTGGTGAGCCGCTCGGCGATCTTGCGGATCATCCACTTGGCGGGGACCCTCAGCGCCTTGTGCGAACCCATCTCCTGGGTGCGGGCCCCCACGACCTGGTCCAGTTCGGGGTCGGCGTCGAGCATGGCGACGAGTTCGGGGATGCGCTCGTTGGGGTAGCTCATGTCGGCGTCCGTCCACACGACGAACTCGCCGCGCGCCCGCTGGCTGCCGATCCGGCGTACGGTGCCGGAGCCGCCGTTGTGGCCGAACGCGATGACGCGCATGTGCGGGTAGAGGGTCTGCACGTCGCGCAGGCGCTCCAGGGTGTCGTCGGTGGAGGCGTCGTCCACCGCGAGCAGTTCGTAGCCGTATCCGGAGCCGTCCATGGCCGCGCAGATCCGTTTGACCTCGTCGACGACGTGGTCTTCCTCGTTGTAGCAGGGCAGCACGACGGTGACGCGCACGGGCGGGGCGTCGGCGGTCTGCTGCGGGGTGTCGTCGCGTGTGTCGCTCATGGATTCTTCTCAGCGGGGTGCGGGCGGGCGGGGGCGGGGGCGGGCCGTCGGAGGGCCCCGGGTGTCACCCCTGTGCGGGGATCACGGTCAGCCACACGCTCTCGTCGAAGGTCCAGTGACCGGTCGGGGGTTCCATGAGAGTACTCGGATCCATCTCGGCCAGGACGTGGAAGGGCCGTTCGATCTCCTCCGTGCCACCGGTCAGGTCCTCCAGCACCTGCCAGTCGGAGGCGGCGAGGACCGCGTCGCGCCCGCGGTCGTGGATCGCGGCGACGACCCTGTCGGCGTTCTCCGGTGTCGGCTCGTTCATCGCCGCCGTGGGGACGCCGCAGACGTTCCGCAGGAGGGGCATGTAGTTTCCGGCCATGCCCGGGTCGACCACGACCACCGACGCGTCCTCCGGGAGGGACGCGCACAACTCGTGGGTGGCCGCGACCGTTCCCACGTCCTGTCTGTACCCCATGATCCCGGCGGCCGAGGTGGCCGCGGACGGGGCGAGCATCGCCACCGAGGCGCTGGCGGCGACCACCACCGGGAGGGCCTGGAGCGCCGCCCCGCCGCGGCCGGAGCCGGCGGTGACCGTGCAGTAGCGCGTGAGCCACGCCAGGAACCAGACGGCGAACAGGATGAACGCGGGGATGACCAGCACGATCAGGCGTCTGCTCGCCCACGGGTGGTCGGGGGTGATGGCGGGCCGCAGCAGTGTGGTGGTGACCGTCCACACCAGCAGCATGGCGGGCAGGAGCCACTGGGGGTCCCGGCGCAGGACGAGGCGGCGCAGCACCAGGGCGACGCCGAGGGAGGCGAGGAGGACGGTGCCCAGACCCACGTACCAGCCCACCCAGTACAGGCTCATGTCGTAGTAGGTGCGGCTGCCCTCGATGGGCCACAGCCCCTCCCGCTGTTGGACGGAGGCCACCCAGGTGTCGGTGAAGTCGCTGCCGTGCCCGTAGTCGGGCCAGAACAGGGGGCGGATCCCGAACCCGACCATGGCGAGGAGCGCGAGCGCGGCCACCGCGTGGGGAAGCCAGCGGACGCGCTCCACGTGCGGGACCCCGAACCGCCACAGGGCGGCGGTGGCCGCGACCGTGGCCGCGATGACGCCGGCGCTGATCAGCAGGAGGGGGTTGAGGGAGTCCGACAGGTACTCCAGGTAGGGCCGGGAGAGGCCGTACCCGGCGTACAGGCCCAGACCGGCGCCGAGCGCGAGTCCGCCGAGCAGGGGCAGGGCCTGTCCCCGCCGGGCGAGCAGCAGCAGGCCGACGAAGCCGATCACGGGGAGCAGGTCGCGGATCGCGTCGATCCGCACCACCAGCGCCAGGCCGAACACCAGTCCCGCCACCGCGGCGAGGGTGTGGGCGGGCGTCCACCGGTCGGTGAGGGCGGTGCGGCGCACGAGGGCGTCGTAGGCCAGGACCAGTCCGCCGACCAGCAGGATCTGGGTCAGGGGTTCGCTGTAGGTGAATCGGCTGACCCATTGCTGGGGCAGGCACACGGCCAGGACCAGGGCTCCCAGGGGGGCCCAGCGTGCGCCGACCAGGCGCGCGGTGAGACCGGCGAAGGTGAGTACGCCGAGCGCGCCGAGGACGGGCGTGGTCACGAGCATGCCGTCGAGCCCGCCCAGCCAGTAGCCGATGGAGGTGACCAGTGGCGCACCCGCCATGAACTGGGGCCAGATCGACCCGTCCCGGTCGTAGTGGGCGAGGCTCTGGTAGCTGAGCGACGGATCGTCCCCCGCCAGGAGCTCGCGCTGCTGCGGGATGGGCAGGTGACCGTTCTCCGCGATCCACACGGTGAACATGGCGTACGAGGCCGGGTCGCGGCGGATGACCAGGGCCTCGGCGTGGTAGGCGATCTGCACGGCCGCGAAACCGACCGCGATCACCGCGACGAGCACGACGGGCCACCAGGGGACCTCCTCGTCCTCGGGCGGGTCCGGGATGAGCCGCGGCACGAGCACGCAGGCCGCGATCACGGCGGGCGTCCCCAGGACGGCGGCCGCCACGGGGGTGAAGGAACCGAGGGCCAGGAGTGGGAAGGCCACCAGGAGCCAGGCCGACACGGCGATCGCGGGAAGCGCGGTGACACGGGCGAGGACCCGTCCGGGGAGCAAGCGCATGTGCCAACTCTGGCAGTTCCGGCCGGGCTACGCACACCGTGTGGTGGTGCGCGCCGGACCCTCCTGTTCCGGAGCCCCCGTACGGCGCGGGCCGCGACAACGCGGGGCCCGGCGGCCGGTGCGGGGCCTGCGCACCGGGCCGCCGGCGGCCCGGGTGGAGGGGACGCCACACCTAGTGTCCTGAGTCGTTAATTCGTCGGCAGTACGCTGCGAGGGATTCGAGGATCTCCTCGGCCGTCTTGTGCCATACGAACGGCCGGGGATC
>NZ_JBHXQY010000144.1:0-1003 GCF_042716955.1 Nocardiopsis sp. NPDC058631
GGGCGGTCCGGTTGGGGGCCGGCCCCCCCGGCCGGGGGGGGGGGGGCGGGGGGGCGCGCGTTCCGCGCCCCGTCCCGCCCGCGCGGCCGGGTCACCGCCATCTCCGACCCCGCGATCCCGATCAGGTCCGGGCGCCGGCCCCTGCACCGCATGGCCAAGGCCGTTCGGCGCGGGTGGGACCACCCCCGGGTGCGGGGCTCCCGGGTGCGCTTCAAACGCGCCTCGGTGCGCACCCGCGACTACATGCGCCGGCGCATCCGCCGGGCCAAGACCCGGGCCCTGTGGCAGGGCCTGGCGGGGTGGTGGGGGCGCCTGTGGGGGCGGGTGCGCGGCGACGAACGCTACGGGCCCATGTGGACGGCCTCAGCGACCGCTTCGGCCCTGGCCGTGGCGATGCTGGGCCCCTCGGCCCGCACCAGCACCCCCCGGCGCGCCCTGACCGGGCGCGTCATCGGAACCTGCGCCCGCACCCCGGGCGAGACCAGCGCCAGGGACCGCCTGGCGATCGGGGCTGGAGACAGCCCCGCACGTACTGACCTGGAAGGACACGTAATGAAGAAGCCCGGGCAGATCATCCGCGCGGAGGCGGCGGCCGCCGAGATGAGGGCGGCCCTGGCGGCGTTCGGCGGCGCCGACGTGCACATGCTCACCTACATGGGAGGGCTGGACGCCCTGCCCGAGATCCTGCGCACCGTGGGCCAAGGGCTGCACCAGATGGCGTCCTCGGCCCAGGACGAGCAGCCGCTGCACCCGGCAGTGATCGCGTACATGCACCAGATCAGCGCCGCGGTCCACCAGGTCGCGACCGTCTCCGACGAGCTCCCGGGCCTGTTCCGGGCCGCGCACGAGACCGAGCTGGGGCTGCTGGAAAACGACCGCCCGCACTCCGAGCGCTGGGACCGGTCCCGCCGCGACACCTGAGCACCCACCACACCCACCCACCGGGGCCGGGGGGCACCGGACCCGGCCGGCCCCCCCCCAATTCAGGGGGGGCCCCGGGTCC
>NZ_JBHXQY010000144.1:1013-11550 GCF_042716955.1 Nocardiopsis sp. NPDC058631
GAGTTGCAGCGTCCGTACCCCGGCGCACGTCGCGGTGAGCAGGTCTCCCCCGTGCTCGACGAGCGGGGCCCCTCGCCTCGCGGCCCTCCACGAAGACCCGCAGGGCACGGCTCCGCGCACGGGAGCTCCGGCCCCGACCACATTCCAGGAGGCACCCGTGTCCATCAGTAGCCCGGCCCGCAAGTCCAAGAAGAGGAAGACCAAGCGCGACCAGGAGGAACTCCGCCGCCGCTGGTCGCACGCCCAGGGCCCGTTCCTGGGCGCCGCCAACGCCGCCTCGCTGGCGCTGGGCGTGGCCACGGTCGGGTCGCTGCCCGAGGTGGGCCTGCCGGTGTGGGCGCCGATGGCCGTGGGCGCGCTGGGCGCCACGGCCGCCTACACCCGCGCCGCCACTGCCAAGCTCCCCGCCCTGTCGCGCCTGTACCGGCCCGGCCGCTGGGCGGGGTTCGCGGGGTGGACGTCGCTGGCGCTGGCCGCCGGCACCCCGTGGTCGGTGGACCTGCTGGCCGCGCTGGGCGTGGGCGCGGTCGCCTCCGCGCTGCTGCGCCCGGCCTCCACCGCATGGGAGATCGCCGTGCAGGACCGCAAGAGCGAAGAGGCCATCCAGCGGGGTCGCCTGGCCCTGGCCGTGGAGTGGGAGCGGCGCGTGGACCGGGTGTGCCATATCAGCGGCACCGTGGTCACCGACATCCGTGAGTGGGAGAACGAGCACCCCACCGACCCCTCCCGTGTGTGGAAGACCGGCTACACCGTCAAGGGCAAGCTCCCGCCCAGCGCCGGGCTGGACGCGCTGGAGCGCAACACCCGCAAGATCGCCGACGACGCCGACCTGCCCGCCGGGTGCGGGGTGGAGGTCGTCGGCCTGCCCGAGTCGCGGCGCACCTTCGAGCTGTTCGTCAACACCGTCAACGCCCTGGACGAGACCCTCTACTACCCGGGCGACTACACCCGCCAGTCCATCTACGACGGCATCACCAACGGCGTCTACCGCGACGGCACCAAGGTGAAGCTGGACCTGAAGTGGGCGACCGCGGTCCTGATCGGCGCCACCGACTCGGGCAAGTCGAGCCAGCTCGCGGCGATCATGGCGTCCCTGCTGCGCTGCGACGACGTCATCATCTGGGGCATCGACCCCAACGGCGGCGGCCTCTTCGAGCCCTACCTGCGGCCCTGGGTCGAGGGGCGCGCGTCCCGGCCCGCGATCGACTGGGTGGCCACCGACCCGGCCGAGATGCACAAGATGCTCGACTTCGCCCTGGCCGCGATCGAGGCCCGCCACGTCGGCTACGCCGACCTGAAGAGGCAGAAAAACGACACCAAGATCCCGGTCTCTTCAGCGGTGCCGCACATCCAGATCGTCACCGACGAGACCGCGTCCCTGCCCGAGGAGATCAAGGCCAAACTCACCGAGCTGAGCGACCGCTCCCGGTCCTCGTCCATCCGCGCGCTGATCTGCGCGCTGCGGGCGATCAGCGACCACATTCCCACCTCGCTGATGGCGCAGGCGTCCCTGCGTCTGGGGCTTCGGGTCAACGACAAGACCGAGCTGCACCACCTGTTCGGGTGGGAGGGCAAGATGCCGCTGGCCTCGGAGATGCCCGACCCCGGGTACGGGCTGGTCCGCCACAAGGCGGCCGAGAACCCCAAGCTGTTCCGGGGCCTGTTCGCTCAACCCGACAAGGCCGACACCGTCGCCGAGGCCACCGCGCAGTGGCGCCCGGAGCTGGACGACGTCACCGTGCGGGTCAACCCCGGGTTGTACATGGACCGGTGGGAGCGGGCCCGCAAGGCCGGGTGGCTGCCCGGCCTGGGCGAGGACAAGAAGGCCGGCGGGACCGGGAGCAAGCCCACGGCACCCCCGGCGCCGACCCCTCCGGCTGCGGCCACGCCCCCGGCGGACAAGAGCGGTCCTCTCGGGGACATGGTCGGCAAGCTCGGGAGCCTGGGCGAGGCGATCCGCAAGACCCGTGAGGAGATCGAGCACAAGAACGGGCGCGGGGCGCGCGACCCCGAGCGCGTCGATGACGAGTTCCGCGCCATGACCGAGGGCCTGGCCGCCGAGGGCGAACAGCGCCTGCCGCGCGTCCTGCAGGTCGCGCTGCAGATCTCGGAAGGGGAGGACGTCAAGGGCGCGGAGATCGCGCTCATGGCGGCCGAACTGCGGTGGTCGCGGCCCACGGTCCGGGCCCGGATGAAGGTGCTGGAGATCGAGGAGCACTCCGTCTCGCTGCGGTGGCGGCCCGGGGCCAAGAAGACCGACCGCGGCTATGCCCGCGAGGTCCTAGAGGCGGCCCGCGACCGGATTCTGGCCGGGGATCTGAGGGTCCCGCCGGGCATCGACGCCGACGAGCCCACCAAGGAATGAGCCGTGACACGGCCCGTGACAAGTCGTGTCACGGGCCCGACACGAGCACGACACGAGGCGTGTCACGAGCCGTGTCGCAGGGCTTGTCACGAGGCTCGTGTCGCCCCCGTGTCAATGCCTCGTGACGCCCCTGACCTGCGGACACGTCCCGTGTCTCGGGATTCCTGAGAACCCCCTCTTGAGAGGTGGAGAGGACATCGGATGTCTGAAGGGCTACTCCTCGCGGCGGTGCTGTGTCTGGCCTACCTCGCGGCCGTGTGGGCGGCGCACGAGATCGAGTCACGCGGTTCGTTCGACTCCGGCCCGGCCGGGGCCGCGCCGATCGTTGGCGGGCTCCTGGGCCTCGCCGTCGTGGTGGCCGCCGGCATCTCCTGCGCGCCACTGACATGACCCACCCCGGGTGATGCCTCTGCTCACCGACACCCGTCAGGTGTGGGTGAGCGGGGGGACCACCCGGTCCACACACGCAAGACGGCCCGCCCCGATTCGACCAAGGACCGGGGGCGGGCCGTGCTACTCCCCGAAGGAGCACACCCAGTATGACCGCGCAGACCCCGAAGAAGGCGAAGCGGTGCTGCGGCACCTCGATCGGTGTCCTGATCACCGACCCCGCCGACCAGCTGGTCATGGTCACCCGCGGCTGGTGGCCCAAGGGCACCGCCCCGGTCGCCGGCCACGTCCGCGATGAGCACGCCAGCGTCACCCAGGCCCTGGTCGCCGAAGTCCGCGAAGAGGTCGGGCTGACCGTGACCGGCACCCCCCGGACGCTGTGGCGGGGCCATCTGCCGAACCTGTGCGCGTCCCTGCCCGCGCAGCCGATCGCGGGGCACCAGTGGGAGGTTGTCGAGGCCACCGCCGAAGGCGAGATCATCGCGGCCCCGGGCGAGACGAAGGGCGCCCGCGCCTACACCCGGCAGGAAGTCGACGCCCTGGTCCAGGCGACCCTGGACCACTACCGGGCCGGCGGCCTCCCGGCCGACCAGCCCGACGCTTCGCTGGAGGCCGTCTGGTTGCGACTCCTCTACGGGGCCGGGCGTCTGCCGTGGCTGTCCCAGGAAGACCTGGACCTGGCCGAGTTCGCGTACACCACCGCCCCCGGCGAGTACTGGCTCGGGGGACGCCCGTAGGAGCGGCCCCTCATCCGAGGACCCGTTTTTGGAACCCTGCCCTCCACACGCGATGTGGGGGGCAGGGTTTTTCCGCGGGACGGGTCGGCGTCACGTCATCCTGGCGATGACAGATCCGTCACCACTGTGATGACACCCCACCAGGGAGGCCCTGTGCCCTACGTCCACGACACCACCGACCCCCACGACGCCGGGAGACTCCTCAGCGAGGGCCGGCTGAGGGGGCTGAGCGGCAGCGAGTCCGGCCCCATCCTGAGTGGCCTGATCGACCGGGCCCTGGCCGCACGTCGCGGCGGCCTGGACCGGGCGCCGACCACCGCCGAGGAGGCGCTGGCCGCGCTCACCATCGTCCGACAGCTGCGCGCCTGGGTGGAGGGCGTGGAGCCCCGGCTCGTGGACATCGCCCGGCAGGGCGGCGCCACCTGGGAGCAGATCGCCCCGCACGTGGGGGTCGCCGACCGGCGCGCGGCCCAGACGCGCCGCGCCCGCCAGGAGCCGCAGCAGTAGCCCTCGCCCGGGGGCCGATTTTCAGAACCCTGTCACGGACATGCGTCCGTGGTGGGGTTTTTCCGTGCCCGGGGGCCTCGCGGCCTCGCCCCCGATAGCCGGTGATTACCGACGGCCAGAACCGGGCACGGGGGCAGGATCCGGGCGCGAGAACGAGAACATGCTTCAATCCCACGGCTGCGATCCGGGGGGCGGTGGAGAAGCTTTTCAGTCTTTCTGAAAGTCTGACTTTCTGACAGTAGACTGAACGCTGAGTGTGCCGGTTGGGGAAGCGGCACAACCGACAGAGAGGTCCTCGCTATGAGGAACACCAAGAAGGGACGTCGGCGTGCGGTGATGCGTCGTAAGAACCAGCTCACCCTGCCTCGGGAGGTCACCGAGGCGCTGCACATCCGTGAGGGCGACGAGGTCGAGTTCGAGATCGGCGAGGACGGCCAGGTCGTGTTGCGTGGCATGACGGTGGTTCCCGCGGATCAGGCCTGGTTCTGGGATCGGGAGTGGCAGCAGGGGGAGCGGGAGGCCAGCGAGGAGATCATCGCGGGCCAGACCGAGGAGTTCGAGGGCGCGGAGTTGATGTTCGACGCTCTTGAACAGGAGCGGTGAAGACCAGTTGGCCACGTTCGCTACCACCTCCCGCTTCAAAGCGGACTTCAAGAAGCTGACCAGGGAACAGGCCGCGCGCTTTCGGCGGGTGGTCACGGGTGAGTTCGCGCCCGACGTGCAGAAAGGGGAGTTCCGGCCCGGTCTGCGGGTCAGGGGCGTGCAGGGTGCCCCGGGGGTCTACGAGATGACCTGGGCTCCCGACGGCCGGGCCACGTGGGAGTACGGGGACGAGCGCTTCCCCGGTCGGCCGCACGTGATCTGGCGCCGGGTGGGCACCCACGCCATCTTCAGCCCCGGCCCGCCCTGAGAGGCCTTGACCGCATCTGACCCTGCATCACCAGGCCCTCCTGGTCGGCATCGCGCCGGCCAGGAGGGCCTTTTCGTGTTCGGGGCCGGTTGCGGCATTCGCCCCTCGCCGGACGGGGCCCGGCTGTAGCGTGGCGGCGCCCTGACCCTCCTTCCGAAAGGTGGCCATGGCCGACATCACTGACTCCGCGCACACCAACCACCTGATCAAGCTGCTCATGATGCTCCCCTCACCCCACATGGAGGACACCTACGGTCCGTTCTGGGATCGCGTTGCCGCAGACGTCAAAACCAGCCCCCGCTACGTCACCGGCAAGATCGCCATGCACCTCAAGCTCCTCCTCGGCGAGGAGAACCCGCTCCGGCACCGCAGGGAGCTGGCCTCCTACGCCCTGTACTTCTTCGGGCAGGCCGGCGACGAACTCCTCATGAGCATCGCCACCGAAGTGGACATGGGCGCCCCTCAGGACACGGCGGGACGGCTGTGGGTGCAGGAGCTGCGCACCACCGCGTTCGCCGTCCTGGAGGAGACCTTTCCTGAGGAGCGCGTCCACGAAGCCCTCACCAGCTGGGTTCGTTCCAAACGCTGACACAGCCCGCCACAAGGTGTCCGGTTGCGGCCATGCACGGCTGCGCACGGTTCGGAACGAGTACAACACGAACGACTCCTCCTGCCTACTCACGAACAAGGTGGCCCGTGGCGGTACAGAACCTGAAGCTCACCAAGAAGATCGAGGCCAAGCTCGGACAGGAAGGCCTCCAGCAGGTCGCGGCGCACCTGTGGGCACGCGACTGCCAGACCTGCGGGAAATCCCTGGGCGCCGAACCCCCGGCGCTTTACGTGATCGACATGCACACCTACGCGTTCGCCGAGCTCAACCACGAGGCGTGCCGCACCCCGGACTGGAACGACAGCGGCTTTGTGACCCGTAATTCGTCCAACGACGCCTACCTCTCCCACGAGACCTTCAGCGCGGTGCTGCCCTTCTCCAAAAACGGCGCCGTGGACCTACGCCCGTCCCTGCTCGTCAATCCCGGCCTCGAAGCCGTGTGGCTCGAACTCGACGAGCAGGACAACTGGCAGGTGCAGATCGAGAAACGGTTCGACCACGCCGGACTGCGCCCGCTCGGACAGATCCCGATGGACAGCCCCGTCAAGGGCGCCACTGCCAAGCTGACGCGCTCCGAGATCGCGGTGACCTTCACCGACCCGCCGTTCTCGACCTACAGCGCCCCCATCGCGGGCCCGAGCGCACCCAAGATCCGCGCCGCCCACAAGGACAAGCAAGGGGTTCTGGTCATCGTGTCCCACCTGTTCGACTTCACCACCCCCACCCCCGAACACATCTCCGCTGTGTTCTCCTCGGGCAAGGTTCGCAGCGGCTGGGTGGGCTTCGCCAAGGACGGTTAGCCCCAATACACAAAAGCCCCGTCCGGAGAACCCGGGCGGGGCTTGTCGTGTTTTTTGGGGCCTCTAGGCCCGCTGCTCCCGAGCGCCCGGCGAAAGGTAGCCGGGGCGAGGAAGATTGCTACAGCCGTTGGGGGGCGGACCAATCCGGCCGCGCGGAGTGGTCTAGCTGAACCGCGTGGTTCGTGCCTGTTTCGGCTGGTTCTGGCCGCCGGTAACTGCTCTTATCAGTGCGGTCAGGGGCACCCCTCAGGGCGCCCTAGCTCATCGGACGAAGGAATCCTTCATCTGATGAAGGCCCGTTGCCCCTTCACCCCGTACTTGGTTCGTCCCCCCGGTTCGACCGCATGCGGCCTCCACAAGACCAGCGCACGGAGTGGGCCTTACCGTGTGGTCCGCACATGCTTGGGTGAAACCCCTACCCTCATCAAGGAGGCCGCTGCGGTGACCGGACAAACCACCCCCGCGGAGACCACTGGCCGCCCCCACCGGCGCAACCGATCCTGGATATGGATTGCGGTGGCCAGCGTCGTTGTCGTCCTGACACTGTTCGCAGGGTGGCTGCTGTGGTCCAACCCCGCCCCTCCGGAGCCAGTCCAGGACCCCAGGACCGCCGAGGCCGCCACCCCAGCCCCATCCCCGGTCCCGGCGGGCACCTTCGGCGTGCAGGAGGGACGGGACCGGGTCCGGGACCGCTACCCGGTGGGGTTCGAGCACAACCCCGAAGGGGCGGTCTCGGCTGTGGTGCACGAGCTGGGGGCCCTGTCGACCACGGACTCCCCGGCGCTGGCGCAGGCGTTGGGCGTCTACCGCGGCACCGAGACAAGTGCTGCGTCTGTCGACCGGGGCATCCAGCGCCAGCGTGCTGCCGAGCTAAGGCACGGGCGACCCGCGGGCACCGTCTTCGACTCCGAGGCCTACCCCCAGCCCGAGGCCTACTACTACATGTCCCCGCAAGGAGTGTGGTGGGAGGAGGTCAACGCCGACACCGTCGAGGTCCTGGTCCTGGCCGACTTCGAGGCCTCCGACGGCGCCCAGGTCACCACCCAGATGCGGATGATCTACGGCCGCACGATGGTGTGGGACCAGGAGCTGCGCGGAGGCGACTGGCGGGTGGAGGAGGTCACCGACCCCCACAGCGAACCCTTCTACGAACTCCGCGAGGAGGAGTACCACCTGGAGTTCGAGGCCTGGACCCCGATCCACCACCCCGAAGCGGGCGACTCGTGATCGATGGCGACTGGTTGACATCCTCACGAGCGGGCCGCCGTGCCAGGACTAGGCCCGCTGCTCCCGAACGCCCGGCAACAGGACATGTAACCGGCGAGTAGCTCTTACCGCCGGATCCTGTTCCGATGTTCCAACCAGCGCCAATTGCATCTGATGCGAATACGCGAGGGTTTGCATACGAGACCGGGGAGCGCGAGAGACCCTACACAGCCTGGCCAGCAGGAAGAACCGTGGCGTCGAGTCAGTGGCCGAGGGCGGTTCTCGCACAAGCGATGTCTCTCACCCTGCCACCCTGACCAGGGCATTTGCACGCCGCTCGCATTGGATTCGATGATCTCGCATCCAATGCGAGCGGTGGAAGGTCACTATCTGTGAACATCGAAGGGCGTGCTCCCGGGGAGGCCGGGCTGCAACTGGTCTCCGGCCTGCCCCTGCTGCGCCCCGAGGAACAGGTGTTCACCGCGATGCTCCAGGGCTGGCGCGCCCCTGGGGGTTAGTCGGTGTGGTCCTGTTGGTCCTGCCAGGGCAGGGGTGGGCGGCGTTTGTCGGATCCGCGGCCGTGGCCGGGCCGGCTGTTCCACATCAGCAGCAGGTCGCGCACGTGGTAGCGGGCCCGGGGGTACCACTGGCGGTGGCCGTCGACGGTGGGGGGCAGGGTGTCGGGGCGGTGGTTCTTGATGTGGACCACGGTCTTGGTGTTCACGCCGACCAGGGCGGCGAAGCCGCCGAGGGTGACCTGCTTGACCAGGTCCCGTTCGGGGAGTTCGACCGGGGTGGCGCCCCGGGGTTCGAAGGGGGCGAGCCTGGCGGGGTCGTACAGGTTGCTCCCGCCCCCGCCGCCCTTCTCGCCGGCCCCGTGGCGGGTGCGCTCGGGGGCGGGGAAATCGGGGTAGTAGCGGGGCATGACGTGCACGGCGTAGCCGTGGCTGTAGCCGCACCGCGCGGCCCACTCCCTCAGGGTGATCAGGCCCTCTTCCTCGGGCATCGACACCGCACCTCACTCCTTTGCTGGTACTGGGGACAACGACTGTAGGACGCGGTTCTGGGGCGGAGCCGCGACCGTCAAGATCGGCTTGACAGTTGCGCGTAGGTGCCGCGCCCGTGGGCGGCCTGCCGGCTGGCGCCCAGCACCGTGCCGGTCTCGGTCCAGGAGGCCGTGCCACCGGGCGCACACGTGTCGGGGGTCGAGGAACCTCGGAACAGGATCCGGCGCTAAAGACCGCTCCGGCCTTTTCACCGGTCGGTGGTGAGCGCCTCCAGCGCGCGGGTCTTGTCGGCGTCGGTGGGCAGGGTGTAGCGGCGGGTGGTGTTGAGGTCGGCATGTCCCATCAGCTCGGCGACCAGGACCACGTCGACCGGGGCGGGGGCGACCTCGCCGCGGCCTCGGACGAGGTCGGTGCCGAAGGTGTGGCGCAGCACGTGTGGGCCGAACGGCTCGCCGTCGTCGGCCGGCCCGATGCCTGCCGCGGCCCCGAGAGCGGACACGATGGCGTTCGCGGCCCGGGTGGACAGCGCCCCGCCGTCGCGGTTGCGGATCAGCGGGCCCGCGGCGGGGCGGCCGAGCTCGTCGAGGAGTTCCTCCAGGGTGGTGCGGGCCTGGGCGTGCAGGGGGACGGTGCGGTCCTTGCCCCCCAACCGGCCCTTGCCGCGCACCCGCACGCTCCCCTTCCTCGCTGAGAGGCGGATGTCGGCTACGTCCAAGGCGACGATCTCGGCGATGCGTAGGCCGGTGTAGTAGGCCAGGTGGCAGATGGCCCGGTCGCGGGGTCCTGCGTCTCGGGCCACGGTGCGCAGGAACCGCAACAGCGCGCGCTGGGCCAGGGCGCGCGGTGCGTTGGGGCGGGCTAGGTGTTCGCGCACCACCTGGGGGCGGCCGGAGCCGCGCAGGGCGAAGAAGGCGTCCACGGCGGCCAGGCGGTTGTTGATGGTGGCCGCGCCCAGGTGGGTGCCCCGCGCGGTGCGGGTGTTCTTCAAATGGCGCCGGTAGTCGCGCACCGCCCAATCCCGGGCCGCCGGGTCGGTGAGGGGGTCACCGTCCACGGCGTCGGCCTCGCGCGCTTCGGCGAGCCAGGCCAGGAAGTGCACCGTGCTGCGCCGGTACTTGTCGCGAGTGGCCGCCCCCAGATCGGTGGCCGAGGCGAGACGTTCGGTGAACGCGGAGAGCTCGCCCGCCAGATCCGCCGGAAGGTCCACGGGTCGGCGGGGCCGCCCGATCCGTGTGTTTCCAGAAGTGGATTCGGGGAGCTGTTCTTGACCAGGGGTCGTGTTTCCAGAAGTCACCCTCGCAGTCTACTTCCGGAAATGCTCGTTTCCAGAAGTACAACACCCTTCTCGGACCCTGAATAAGTTACTCGTGGGTTACTTGTCCTGTTGCCGGGGCTTCGGGAGAACCAGGCCTAGGACAGGGCCCACGGCAGTCATGCACGGGCGTGTGGTCGGTGTTGTTCAGAAGGGGAGATGTCGGCGTCGGCAAGAGGTCGGCAAGGGGGTCTGACCAGGGATGGACGTGCCGGTCACAGAGGGTCAGTCAAGCGGCGTGTCTACCGTGGGGTCTAGCGCAGGGACCAGTGCGGGGTCTACCGCCGGGTCTAGCGCGGGGTCCAGTAGGACCGCGCCGGTCACCGGGCGTAGCCGGGACCGGCCTCCTGGGCGAAACCCCCCGCGCGCCCGCGCTGCGGGTGGCAGGCTCACCCCCATGAGTGAGACCACCACCCCCTCCGAGACCGTGCCCGTGCGCCTCGTGGGCGGCCCGGCCGACTGGCACGGGCAGACCCTGACCATCCACACCCGCGAGGAGCTGGAGGGCCCGCGCGACGCCCTGGGCACCTACCTGATCTCCTCCGGCGTCCCCGCAGACCACCCCGACCCCGGTGCCCGGGCCGTCTACGAACCCGGGGGTTGCCCAGATCCTGGCCGAGTGCGCCCGGCGGGGCCTGACGACGGACCCCTGGGAGCAGCTGGCCCTGGACACCGGCCTGTACTACCACCAGG
>NZ_JBHXQY010000145.1:0-11335 GCF_042716955.1 Nocardiopsis sp. NPDC058631
CCAACCCCTCCAACAACTCACCCCGACCCGAACCCACCACCACACCCCGCACCGGCATCACCGCACGCGACGACACCAACGAAAAACCCACATCACACACAGAAACACCCACATCCCCACGCACACGCTCAACCAACCGCCCCGCCTGAGCACGCAACGCACCCTCAGAACGAGCCGACACCACCCACGCCACAGCGGAGTGGTCCTGATCGCCCGGTTCCGGGCAGGGCTGGGACTCGGGCGCCTCCTCCACGACCACATGGCAGTTGGTCCCTCCCATGCCGAAGGAGGAGACGCCGGCGAGCAGGGGGCGGTCCGTGTAGGGCCAGGCGCCCGCCTCGCTGCGCACGGAGAGGTTGAGCTCCTCCATCGGGATCCGGGGGTTGGGGGTCTCGAAGTTCAGGCTGGGCGGCAGTTCCCTGTGGTGGAGGCTCAGCAGGACCTTGATCAGGCCCGCGATGCCCGCGGCACCCTCCAGGTGGCCGATGTTGGTCTTGACCGAGCCGACGTAGAGGGGCTCGGTGGGGCTGCGGTGCCGCCCGATCATGTCGCCGAGCGCGGCGGCCTCGACAGGGTCGCCGGTCGGGGTGCCCGTGCCGTGGAGTTCGACGTACTGGACCGACTCCGGGACCACGTCCGCCCGCTCGTACGCCCGCCGGAGCACCTCGCACTGGGTGCGCTCCCCGGGAACGGTCAGCCCGGCGGTCGCCCCGTCGTTGTTGACCGCGCTGCCGCGGATCACCCCGTAGACGCGGCGCCCCTGGGCGAGCGCCTGGTCCAGGGGCTGGAGGACCACGACGCCCCCGCCCTCGCCCCGGACGAACCCGTTGGCGCGGGCGTCGAAGGTGTAGCACCGGCCGTCGGGGGAGAGGGCGCCGAAGCGCTCCTCCACCAGCTCGCCCTCCGGGAGGATGTTGAGGTTGATCCCGGCCGCCAGCGCCAGGGACGACTCCCCCGTGCGCAGGCTCGCGCAGGCCATGTGGACGGCGACCAGGGACGACGCCTGGGCCGCGTCCACGGTGAGGCTCGGGCCGGTGAGGCCGAGGTGGTAGGAGACCCGGTTGGCGATCAGGCCCCGGCTCACCCCGGTCATGGTGTTCTGGGTGATGGCCTCCTCGCCGCGCTGGCCGACCATGATCGCGTAGTCGTCGCGCAGGGAACCGACGAAGACGCCCGCGGGGGTGTCCCTGACCGTCTCGGGGACGATGCCCGCGTCCTCCAGTGCCTCCCAGGCCAGCTCCAGCACGATCCGCTGCTGGGGGTCCATGGCCACGGCCTCGCGCGGGGAGATCCCGAAGAACGCGGCGTCGAAGTCCCCGACACCGTCGAGGTAGCCCGCGCGGGAGGTGCCCGCCCCGGGCGTGCGGCGGTCCGCGGGGGGCTCGTCCAGTCCGTGTCCCCCGCTGCGCAGCATCGCCCAGAAGCTCTCGGGGTCCGGAGCCTTGGGCAGCCGGCAGGAGAGGCCGACGACCGCGATCGCCTCGTCCCACCCGTCCCGCTCGGGGAAAAGACCGCCCTGGCCCCGCAGACCACCAGATTCAACCGACACAACAATCCCCTCATGCCAGGAAAGAAATCGCCTTGAGAGACGTTGGAAAAGGCATATCCGTAATGCGGTGAGCCCTGGAGCGGGCTGCGGTGAACCGACGTCCCGAACCTTTCGGGGCGCCCGTTCCGGTCGGTCAGAGTGGTCCGCCGTGGCGTTCGACGGCGGCCATGACGTGCGGTTCGGCCAGCGACTCGAAGGTGTCCACCAGGGTGCAGGCGCGGATGACGGCGAGGGCCACCTCGGGGTCCTGCTCGGCGGCTGCGAGCACCCTGAGGAAGAAGTGGTGCATCCAGAGCACCTGCTCCGTCCTCTCCCCCTCCACCCCCGGGTAACTCAGGTCGGTGACGACCGTGGTCTCCCAGACCCCGTCCACCACCCTCGCGGCCAGGTCACGGAAGAACCCGAGCGGCTCCGGGCGCGGGTCGCGCTCCAGGTGCTCGCCCAGGACCAGCGCGGACTGGGCCGCGACCGTCATGCCCTGGCCGTAGCGCGGGTTGGTGCTGCACAGCGCGTCGCCCAGGACGAGGAGCCCGCGCGGGAACTCCTCCAACCGTTCGTAGCGCCGTCGCAGGTTGGCCGGGAAGCTGTAGCGCACCGGTTCCGAGAGGGGCGTGGAGGTCTCGATCACCTCGTGGACGTCCCGGGTGGGCAGTGACTTGGTGAAGTCCAGCAGCGCCTCGGGGTCGGTCGGGGGGCGCTCGCCCAGGATCCCGTAGACGGTGAGGACCGTGCGGCCGCCCTCCACCCTCTGGCAGCTGGCACCGCGGGGCACCTCGGGGGTGGCCATGACGTTGATGGACACGTCGCCGCCGAACGCCTCCTCGGGGGTGCGGTAGTGGCAGGTGACGTAGTTGACGTCGATCCTGCGGCGCTCCTCCTCCGGTCTGGAGCAGCCCAGTTCCCGGAGCCAGGCACCGGTCCGCGAGCCCCGCCCGGCGGTGTCGACCACGAGGTCGGCGTCGAGCGTGAACTCGCCCTCCCCGGCCTCGCACACCACCCCGGTGACCGTCGCGCCGTCGTCACCGGCCACCGGGCGCACCACACCGGTCCGGTCGAGCAGCGTCACGCCCGGCAGCGCCCCGACCCGCTCCCGGACGAGGGACTCCCGCAGCGCCCGGGTCGCGGGAACCACGTCCAGCCCGGTGCGGACCCGGGGCAGCGGACCGCCGCTGATGATCCAGCGGGCGTTCTGCCCGGCGTCCCCGCGCGGGGCGCCCTCGGCCTCCAGCTGCGCGGTGATGCCGGGGAGGAGTTCCTCGACGATCTGGTGGCCCCGGGCGAGCATGTCGTGGGCCTGCCTCCCCTGCGGCACACCGCGCCTGTCGCCGCGGCCGGCGAGCGCGTCGCGCTCCACGACCGTCACACGCCCGTAGTGCCGCGAGGCGACCGCGGCGGCCAGCAGCCCGGCCATCCCCGCCCCGACCACGACCGCATGGTCCGCACCGTGACTGTCCACAGCGATCCACTCCCCTCGGATACAGCGACTCCGACCAGTTTTTCTCGCAGAACCTTTCGGAAAAATTACTCCACCTTCTCCACCGAATATCCACGCGCAAATAACTGGCCACTCATTCCAATTACCGGGGGAATTACCGGACCGTGGTCGCGTGCACGGGATGATCGGGGGCAGCCCGGGGGCGGCCATCCGTCACCGGACGGTCACCGATCCGGACCGGACGGTCCGCTTTCCCACAGGAGGAAACGATGAACCCGGCACCGACGGACAAAGAGCTGGCCGAACCCCACCTCCTGGGGACGCTGGCCAGCGTGGGGCTGGACGCCGAGTACGTCAGGGCGCACGGCGACACCGTGTACCGCCTGGACGGGGAGGGGCGGGAGGTCCCGGTGACCGACTTCGCCGGCGGCTACGGGTCGCTCATCCTGGGCCACCACCACCCCGAGATCACCTCCCTGGCCCGGGAGCTGCTGGAGCGGCAGGTGCCGGTCTACACGCAGTTCTCCCACCACCCCGAGGCCAACCGGGCCGCGAACCTGATCAACGCCGCCATCCGGCGGGAGACGGGAACGCAGGAGCCCTACTACGCCTTCTTCGCCAGCACCGGGGCCGAGGCGGTCGAGGCCGCGACCAAGCACGCCGAGTTCGCCCGGGCGCAGCGGCTCTCCGCGCTCGCGGCCGGGATCGGTGAGAACGTCGCCCTGGCCCGCGCCGAGCTCGGCGCGGGCCGCGCCGTGCCCGGCCCGGACGTGTACGAGCGCGCGGGCGCCGACAGCTCCCAGCCGGGGGACCGGGTCCTCGAACACCTGGTGGCACGCCTGGAGCGGCACAACGACGAGGTGCTGTCGCGGCCCCCCGTCTACTTCGCCCTGGAGGGCTCCTTCCACGGCAAACTCGCCGGAAGCGTCCAGCTCACCCACAACCCCGGCTTCCGGACCCCCTTCGCCGCCATGGCGGCGCGCGCCCGCTTCGTCCCGCTGAACGAGGGCGGGGCCCTGGTCAAGGCGGTCGAGGAGGAGCGGGCCGTGGTCTGGGACCTCGTGGTCGAGGACGGGCGGATCGGTGTCGTCGAACGCCCCGCGCCGGTCTTCGGCGCCTTCCTCGTGGAACCGGTCCAGGGCGAGGGCGGGGTCCACGAGGTCAGCCGCGAGTTCGCCGAACGGATCCAGGCGGTCTGCGCCGACATCGGGTGCCCGATCGTCGTGGACGAGGTGCAGAGCGGGATGGGACGCACCGGAAGCTTCCTCGCCAGTTCGCACATCGGGCTGCGCGGTGACTACTACGTCCTGGCCAAGAGCCTGGGGGGCGGGATCGCCAAGAGCTCGGTCATGCTCGTCCGCGAGGAGCACTACCGAGGGGAGTTCGAGCTGGTGCACAGCTCGACCTTCGCCAAGGACGGTTTCTCGTCACGGATCGCCGTCCGGGTCCTGGAACTGCTGGAGGCGGACGGGGGCGCGGCCTACGCCCGTGCGCGCGAGCGCGGCGAACGCCTCCGAGCCGCCCTGGAGCGTGTGCGGGCGGACTTCCCCGACGTGGTCGAGCAGGTGCGGGGCCGGGGCCTGATGCTGGGGCTGGAGTTCCGGGACACCTCCGACTCGCCCTCCGAGGTGTTGCGCTTCCTGGCCGAGGCCGACGTCCTCGGGTACGTCCTGTCCGGCTACCTGCTGCGCAAGCACGCCGTCCGCGCGCTGCCCACGGCCAGCGCGGTCAACACCCTGCGCTTCGCGCCCTCCATCGGGATCGCGGACGAGCAGATCGACCGGCTGGAGGAGGCGCTGAGGGACGTGGCCCTGGTCCTGCGCGAGCGGGACGAGCAGGCGCTGACCCCCTGACCGGGGACGGACGACGGGGGCCGCCGCCGCGGCCCCCGTCGCGTGTGCGGCCCCTCAGACGACCTTCTCGGCCCCGCCGTCGATCAGGCAGTCCTGGCCGGTGATGAACCCGGCCGCCGGCGAGCCGAGGAAGACGATCAGGTTGGCCACCTCCTGGGGCGTGCCCCAGCGTCCCGCGGTGACCCCGGCCAGCAGGGGCATGCCGTTGAGGAACTCGTCGATGTCCATGTCCATGCCGTAGCTGTCGCGCAGGCGGGGCCCGTACTCGTCCCACAGGGGCGTGCGGATGAGGCCGGGGGAGACCGTGTTGACGCGCACGCCCCGCGCGCCCAGCTCGTCGGCCAGACCCTTGCCCAGGGTCGTCAGCGCGGACTTGGGGGTGCTGTAGAAGTAGGGGCCGGTGTTGGGCCAGCGGGCCACGCTGGTGGACACGTTGACCACGGCTTCCCTGAGCCGGCCCTGGAGCACGCGGGTGGTCCGCAGGGGGGCGTAGAAGTTCAGTTCGAAGGCCTTGCGCCAGACCTCGTCGTCGATCTCGTCGAGCTTGCCCAGGGGGTGGTCGGAGAGGCCCCCAACGCCGTTGACCAGCAGGTCGACACCGTCGAACTCCGCGTCCACCGCGGCGCTGAGGGCCTCCAGGCCCTCCTCGGTGGTCAGGTCACCCTCCACTGTCAGGGCACCGCTGCCCTTGAGCTCGGTCGAGACGGCCAGGTCCGCCCCCAGGACGCGCACCCCCTCCTCGATGAGGGTCCGTACCACGGCGCCCCCGATACCGCCCGATGCGGCGGTGACCACCGCCGTCTTGCCGGAGAGTCCCAGATCCATTCTTGTTCTCCTCGTCGTGCTGCCGGGTGGAACGTAGGGAGAACGTATCCGTGCGCACACATCGGCCGACCACTGTGCGTTCACGCCCACCCCGGGAGGGCTTCGGAGAGGCGAGGGGATTCCGTGTGGGGTTGTTCTGTGCTCCGCCTAGCGACAATCCCCCATAACCTTCACATGACGATCAGCATTGATCTGTGCTTTTCCGGCAAATCCGACAACTGGTTGGTATAACTTCACACGGGTCATCCGCACCAGCCCGCACTCCACACCCCTGGTGCCCCTCTGCCTTGCCGCACGTGGATTCCGGAGTGCCCATGACCATCCCCCACCCTGCTCTGCCACCGGAATCGAAGCCGGGTTTGCCCCTCGGCGCGAAAATCGGAATCGGATGCGGAGGTTGCGCGTCCCTTCTCATGGCCGGTTTTCTGTTCCTGATGTTCATCGGGCTCCTCCTCGGCCCGCCGGCACCGGAGGCGGAACCGGTCGCGGCCACGCCGTCGCCCACCGCGCCACCATCCCCCACCGCACCGGACGTGGTCGGCCTCGGACTGCCGGACGCGGAGGAGGAACTCGATGACGCCGACTTCGCCCTGGGTGATGTCGGGCTCGCCGCCGCCGGGGACGACGCGGCGTGGAACCGTTCGGCGATGCTGGTGTGCTTCCAGTCGGTCGAGGGCACCGCGGTCGACCTGAGTGTGGCCCCGGAGGGCATCGACTGCCCCGACGACCCCGAAGCCTCGGAGGAGTGGCCGACCCTGCCCGGTTTCGTCGACGGCACGGTCTCCGAGGTCCGGGAGTGGGCCGAGAGCGCGGAGATCTCCGGTGTCGAGGTGTCGGCCGCGTTCGGCGGCGCCGACGCCCCGGACCCCGACGAGGCCGGCGACCACCTGGTGTGCGCGCAGTCCCCCGGCGAGGGTGGGAGGACCGCGCCCTACAAGGACGGTCTCCTGGTGGAGGTACACGTCGTCGGCTCCGACGAGGAGTGCCCCGACGAGGTCGGGGACCCCCGTCCCGAGCCCGAGCCGGAACCCGAGCCGGAGCCGGAGCCGGAACCCCAGCCGGAGCCCGAGCCCGCCCCGGAGCCCCAGCCGGAACCGGAACCTGAGCCCGAGGCTCCGTCCCACGTCCAGGGAGTGCACCCCGGGGCGTTCTGCTCCGAGCACTGGCAGTACGGGTACACGTCCGCGGGCACCCTCATGCAGTGCACGACCACGGCCGAGGACAGCAGGTACCGCTGGCGCCAGGCCTGAACGCCGCGGAAAGGGCGCCCTGCGCTGTGCCGTCGTGGTCGGCGCAAGCTGTGAAAAACCGGGAGGAAGGGGACCGGGCCTGGGACAGACTGCTCGGTGAACGGTGGCACACCCGTGCGGAGAAGCCCCGCATCCCTCTCTCCTCACCCACAGATCGGACGATCTTGCCTCGTACTCCAGTGCGGTTTCGTGATCTACCCAGCGGATTTGTCGGCGGATCGTCGTCGGTAGTGGCTGCGGCGGGCTGTTGCCTGGTGGCGTGTGCGCCAGTGGGACCAGTGCAGCAGTCTGCCCGCGGTCACGGCCGGTGCCGTGAGGACGGCGGCGAGCAGGTGGCGGATCTCGGGGACGGTCAACGTGATCGGGTCGCTGCCGCGGGTGGGGTGGAGTGGACCGACGGGCCGTTGTGGTGCCGGGTCGGCGGCAAGGGCGGTCAGAAACGCCAGCCCGAGCATGATGTGCCGGTGCCAGGAGGTCCAGTGCCTCACCTGGTAGTGGTCGAGTCCGACCTGGCCCTTGGCGGCCTGGAAGCACTCCTCGACGCTCCAGCGGACACCGGCGACGCGGACCAGTTCGGCCAGAGGCACTTCGGCGGGTGACCAGCACAGGTAGAAGGCGAGTTCACCGGTAGTCCGGTTACGTCGGATGAGCAGGTGGCGGTGTTCGTCGGTGCCGATGTGGATCCAGGCCCAGTCGTAGTGGCGCGGGCCTTTCGCACCGTTTCCGGCGCTGTGGCGCTGACAGGCGGTGGCGGGCAGGCGACGGCCAGCACGTAGCCGGTGCCGCGCGCCTCGAGGGCGGCGCGGAGCTGGGGGTCCTGGCCGTAGGCTTCATCGCCGGTCACCCAGGACGCGGTGATCCCGGTGTCCAGCGCGGCGGCGATCATCTCCCCGGCCAGGCGGGGCTTGGTCGTGAACCGGACTTCGTCGGGGATCCCGGCCGCGTGACGGCGTTCGGGATCGGAGCACCAGGACTGCTCGGGCAGGTAGAGCCGACGGTCGATCAGGGCCCGTCCCCGGCTGGTGGCCAGGGCGAGGAAGACGCCGACCTGAGAGTTTTCGATGCGTCCCGCGGTGCCGGTGTACTGCCGTTGCACACCGGCCGAGGCCCGGCCCTTCTTCAGGAAGCCGTTCTCGTCGACGACGAGAACGGCGCCGTCGGCGCCGAGGTGTTCGGCGGTGTACGCGCGCAGGTCGTCGCGGACCGCATCGGCGTCCCAGCGGGCGTAGCGCAGCAGGCGCTGCATCGGCCCGGGTCGGCTGTGGCCGGCCTGTTCGGCCAGCTGCCAGCAGTTCTTGCGCTCGACGTTCAACAGTAGCCCGAGCAGGTAGGCACGGGCCGCGGCCCGCGGCTCAACTCGCCCGAAGCGGCCCGCGATCCGGTCCATGGCCTGCTCGAACATCGCCCGCCATCGGGCGCCGTCTACGCTATGGCCCGCGGCCACCGCACGATCTTCAGGAGTCCACACAACCCCCGATGATCACGCGGCGGCCGCACCCGTTCCCAGCCGGGTCCGCGACAAGATCGCGAAACCAGACTGGAGTACTAATCCGGGACGCACTTGTGGCACAACTTCTGGGACGGTCCTGACCTGGGCAGTGTCGATCGACGTCGACACCGTCGGACGGCGTCCCAGTTTTAAGGAAGTGGGACGGCCTGGCCGGCTGCCTACATAGCCGCCTGTTTTTCGGCGGAAGCTACGGCGACTCCCGGTGGGCGAAGCTACCGCCGTCCGAACGAGACCGTTGTCCGCTGAGGGTCCGCGCCCAGGGCTCGTCGACGTCGGCCAGGCCGAGGGTCAGCGTGACATTTTCGAGCATACCGGCGCCGAACCAGTGCCGGACCGCAGCGTCGTCGTGGTTCAGGAGCTCACTGACGAGTTCGACCTGCCTGGCATAGCACGTGCGCAACGCCTCAGCCACGAGCGGCTCATCGGCTGCGCAACTGGCCTGCATGAGGAACCGCATGACGTCCCGGTCCTCGATCAGGGTGCTGTAGGCGGACCGGATCGCACGCATCACCGCCTCCGGCTGCCGGTGCGGCCCGGCCTCATCGGCGCCGGCTTCGGCGCCGGTCAGAGCATCCGAGATCAGCTCGGACGCGTGGAGGATGGCACCGGCGAACAACGCCTCCTTGCTGGCGAACAGGCGGTAGACGTAGGGCTGAGAGATTTTGGCCCGTTCGGCGATCTCACCAGTGGTCGTGCCGTAGTAACCCTTGCGCGCAAAGCAGGCCACGGCAGCGTCCAGCACGACTCGACGGCGTTGATCGCTCTTCACTCTGGAGCCAGGGGCGGGCATGTCTCCCAGTCTCTCACTGCGGAGTGGGACAGGGTGCGACGGGGCAAGACGGGCGGGTGACCTGTCTCACCCCGTCGAACCGGGATCAACGCTCCGAGGGCCACGACACGTCTTGGCCGCTGGCCGCCTCGTCGGGGGTCATGGCCTCGATGACCACGAGAGGATTCCAGTAGTCGACGAACTGCTCGACCAAGCCCGCCTCGTCGAGGCGGATCACCGTGATGACTGTCTGCTCGTACGGCTTGCCGGTGCTGAGGGCGATTCCCTCCGAGCGGTATTCGGCGACCGCGGTCCGGGGGTTGGCCGTCTCGATGAACTTCACGTCGACGAACTTCACGTCGAAGGTCTGCGGGAAGCCGCGCATGTGGGCGATCAGCGCCTCGCGTCCCTGCACCAGGGTAGGCACACCGGCGGGGGCGAAGGGGAACTCGACCGTGCCGTCCGCGGCGTACAGCTCGATCCACTCGTCGATCTGGCCGGACGACACCAGCCGAAGGTGCTCTGCCAGGGCGTGCTGTGCGGGGGTGAGCTCGCGGGTCGGGTTGACGCTCATGAATACTCCTCTGTTAGTGGTTGAACAATAACAAACGTAACAGGGAGACCTCCGAGGAGCAAGGGTGAGGGCCGTCACGGCCCAGCCAGGACAGACGTCGGTAGTCCGACTCTGGTTTGGGAGGTGCAGCGCAGGAGCGGCACCGTTTGGATGACGGCTGTGTCCCGGGAAGTCACCACGTCCGCGCACGCGCACGACCTCGGGCGTACTGCTCTCGCGGCCCATCTCATGGGCGTCGATCACGACTCGGACCTAGTACTCCAGTACGGTTTCGTGATCTACCCAGCGGATTTGTCGGCGGATCGTCGTCGGTAGTGGCTGCGGCGGGCTGTTGCCTGGTGGCGTGTGCGCCAGTGGGACCAGTGCAGCAGTCTGCCCGCGGTCACGGCCGGTGCCGTAAGGACGGCGGCGAGCAGGTGGCGGATCTCGGGGACGGTCAACGTGATCGGGTCGCTGCCGCGGGTGGGGTGGAGTGAATCGACGGGCCGTTGTGGTGCGGTTGCGACGGATGAGCAGGTGGCGGTGGCAGTCGGTGCCGATGTGGATCCAGGCCCAGTCGTCGTGGCGCGGGCCCTTCGCACCGTTGCCTGCGCTGTGCCGCTGCCAGGCGGTGGCGGGCAGGCGTGCGGCGAGGGTGTCCGCGCGGATGGGGGTGCGGCCTGAGTTGATCCGCACCCTGGTCGAGCAGGCGACCGCGAGAACGTAGCCGGTCCCGCGTGCCTCCAGGGCGGCACGCAGTCGCGGGTCCTGGCCGTAGGCTTCGTCACCGGTCACCCACGGTGCCGGCACCCCGGAGTCCAGCGCGGCGGCGATCATCTCCCCGGCCAGGCGGGGCTTGGTCGCGAACCGGACTTCGTCGGGTATCCCGGCCACCCGGCGGCGTTCGGGATCGGAGCACCAGGACTGTTCGGGCAGGTAGAGCCGACGGTCGATCAGGGCCCGTCCCCGGCTGGTGGCGTAGGCGAGGAAGACGCCGACCTGGGAGTTCTCAATGCGCCCGGCGGTGCCGGTGTACTGGCGCTGGACGCCCGCCGAGGCGCGGCTCTTCTTCACGAAGCCGGTCTCGTCCACGATCAGCACCGCGCCCTCGGTGCCGAGGTGTTCGACGGCGTAGGCCCGGATACCGTCACGGACGGCGTCGGCGTCCCAGCGGGCGTAGCGCAGCAGCCGCTGCATCGGGCCCGGCTGGGCCAAGCCGGCCTGTTCGGCCAGCTGCCAGCAGTTCTTCCGTTCGGTACGCGACAGCAGCCCGAGCAGATAGGCACGGGCCGTCCTCCGCGGTTCAACCCGGCTGAACCGGCCCGCGGTCCGGTCCATGGCCTGCTCGAACATCGCCCGCCATCGGGCGCCGTCTATGCTGTGACCTGCGGCCACCGCACGATCGTCATGAGTCCACACAACCTTTGATGATCACGCGGCGGCCGTACCCGTTCCCAGCCGGATCCGCGACAAGATCGCGAAGTCACACTGGAGTACTACTGAGTTTTTCGTTAGTTGTGTGGGGTTGGAGGATGGACCTCCAGCCCGGTATGAGCAAGGAAGGACCAGGGGAGACGATCGTCTTCGCAGA
>NZ_JBHXQY010000146.1:0-11105 GCF_042716955.1 Nocardiopsis sp. NPDC058631
GCCCGGGTGACACCACCGGGGCCCGCCCTCGCACGTGTGCCCCGGAAGGTGCCGCGGGCGGGTCCGCGAGGTGCCCGGTGTGTCAGTGGCGGGCGAGGTCCCCGGCGCCGACGATTCCTGCCTCCCCGCCCAACTCGGCCAGGCGCACCTCGGCGAGGCGGCGGCCGGGGCGGCCCGACACGTGTCGGGCGAAGGAGGCGCGGACGGGGTCCAGCAGGATCGACCCCGCGTCGGAGACCCCGCCGCCCAGGACGAAGCACTCCGGGTCGAGGATGGCGGCCAGGTCGGCCAAACCGAGCCCGGTCCACTCGCCGACGATCCCGAAGCACTCCAGCGCGGCCTGGTCACCCTCCAGCGCCGCCTGGGTGATGACGTGCCCCTCCACCTGACCGATGACGCCGTCGGCCAGTTTGAGCATGCGCTCGGCCGCCTGGGGGTCGGTGCGCGCGCGGTCCTGACCCTCCGCGACCAGGGCACGGCCGCTGGCGTACTGCTCCCAGCATCCGTGGTTGCCGCAGGCGCAGCGGCGCCCGTGCGGGACCATCCGGTAGTGGCCGACCTCGGCCGCCACACCGAAGCGGCCCCGGTGCAGGGCGCCGCCCAGGACCAGACCTCCCCCGATACCGGTGCCCAGGGTGACGCAGACGATGTGGTCGCTGCCGCGCCCGGCGCCGAACCGGGCCTCCGCCCAGGCCGCGGCGTTGGCGTCGTTCTCGATCACCACCGGCATGCCCACCCGCTCCTGGACGCGCTCCTTGAGCGGTTCGTCGCGCAGACCCAGGTTGACGGCGACCTGGACGGTCGCGCGGTCCTCGTCGACGAACCCGGCCACCCCGACGCCGATGGCCTGGACGGACCCGGCCTCCTGCCTGGCGCACAGCTCCGCCACGGCCTTGGCGACGACGTCGGCCAGGCCCTGGGGGTCGTTGGCGGGGGTGGGGTACTTGACCTTGTCGAGGATCTGCCCGTCGTGGTCGACGACCCCGGCGGCGACCTTGGTCCCACCGATGTCTACGCCGATGGTCAGCATGGGGGCAGCTCCTTCGTACTTACGCCCGAACTCTGACATAAGTCTCAAGGTTCATGGCAGAGGGTTTTCAAATGGTGTAAACCATTCGATTAAACCAGGCTGGGGGCGACCCCGGACACCCCGGGAGCGAAACCCACCCGGCTATCCCTGATCACCCGCCGCGACCTGCTTGTCCGTGCCCTCTGCGGCCCCCTGGGGCCGGTCCGCGGAGGGGCCGGCCCCCTGCCCGGCCTCCCGGCCCCCGGTGGAGTCGTCGCGGCCCTGCTCCAGGGAGCGCTCGACCACGCCCCAGGTACGGCCCAATGCGTCGAAGGCGGCCAGACCGGCGCGCCCCAGATGGCCGGCGACCTCGGGGGCGGACCTGCGCACGATGTCGAGGACCTCCTCCAGCGGGGGCCGCTCCTCCTTGCCCTCCAACCGGATCGCCTCCTCCCACACGTCGCCCTTGGCCGGGGGCGCGGACGTGACGGCGCCGACCCCGCGCTTCACCCCCGCCACCAACAGCCTGCGCTGGAGGGTGTCGACCAGTCTCAGCGCGTCGTCGATGAGGTCCGGCGTGTCCCCCCTCTCCGCACCCGAACCGCTGTTGCGACCGGTGTTGTCCGCCATGTCCGCTTCCTCTCCTCGCGCCACGTTCCGGCTTCACGTTAACCGGCCCCGGGGGCACACGGCAGGCTTCTCAGGGCAGGCTCAGGGATCAACCAGGGATGAGCGGGGGTGCTCCCCGCGTTGTCGCAGGGAGAAACGACAACAGCGCCAAACGGCACAAACAACCACATATGACCCATATGACACAGAGTTAACGTGATGTGCACAAAGACCATGGCAGGCGTATAGTCTCGCGTGCGTACGAGAGGCCAGCGGAATCACCCCTGACCTGCGCACTTCCGAATCTCCCCGGGGGCGTCACGCCGCCGGGCCGGACGCGCCCGCGTACACACGACTCCTCGGGGGCCCGGACCCGGCACGCGACAGCAGGGGGACACCACGCTGAACAGCGCGTTCACTCCCTGCCACGCGTCGGCTCCGGATCACCGTTGGATACCGAACGGCAACGCGTTCTACTCATGAGTAGCCTTCTGTTGTTACGGTCGTCACGTCCCCACATATCCAGAACCTGTACACGTCCAGGAGCACCACGTGCGCGAATACAGCTCTCCCGCGAAGGCTGAGATCTCCGACGACGCGCGGCTGACCGACACGCTCTACGCGCGCGCGACCAGCCAGCCGGCTGCCGTCGCCGCCCGTCGGCAGGAGGCCGGCCAGTGGCGCGACGTCACCGTCGCGGAGCTGCACGGCGACATCGCCGCGTACGCCAAGGCCCTGATCGCCGCGGGCGTCGAGCACGGAGACCGGGTCGCCCTGATGTCGCGCACCCGCTACGAGTGGACCGTCGTCGACTACGCGATCTGGTCCGTCGGCGGGGTGACCGTCCCGATCTACGAGACCTCCTCCGCCGAGCAGATCGAGTGGATCCTCTCCGACTCGGCCGCCAAGGCCGCCTTCGTGGAGACCGACGCCCACGCCGAGCGCGTCGAGTCGATCCGCGCCAAGGCGTCCGCGCTCGGGCCGGTCTGGCGCTTCGACGGCTCCGAGTTCGCCGAGCTCCGCTCCAGCGGCACCGAGGTCGCCGACGGCACACTGGAGAAGCGTCGCACCGCCGTCAAGGTCGACGACATCGCTACCCTCATCTACACCTCGGGCACCACCGGCCGCCCGAAGGGCTGCGAGCTCACCCACCGCAACTTCCTCTTCATCGCCCACAACGCCCTTGAGGGCCCGGCCAAACAGGTCCTGCGCGGCAAGGAGAACCCCTCCACCCTCCTCTTCCTCCCCCTGGCCCACGTCTTCGCCCGCTTCGTGCAGGTGATGGTCGTCGAGGGCAAGGCGACCCTCGGCCACTTCCCGTCCACCGGGCCGGAGCTGATCGAGCAGTTCTCGGTGTTCCGCCCGACCTTCCTCCTCGCGGTCCCCCGCGTGTTCGAGAAGGTCTACACCAAGGCCGAGCAGAAGGCGACGGCCGAGGGCAAGGGCAAGATCTTCAACGCCGCCGCCGAGACCGCCATCGCCTACAGCAAGGCACTCGGCACCGGGCAGATCCCCCTCGGCCTCAAGCTCAAGCACAAGCTGTTCAGCAAGCTGGTCTACGGCAAGCTGCTCGCCGCGCTGGGCGGCAACGCCGACTACGCGGTCTCCGGAGGATCGGCGCTGGGCGCCCGCCTCGGCCACTTCTTCAGAGGCATCGGCTTCACCATCATCGAGGGCTACGGGCTGACCGAGACGACCGCCCCGACCACGGTGAACAGCCCCGAGTTCAACAAGATCGGCACCGTGGGCCAGCCCCTGCCGGGCACCACCGTGAAGATCGCCGAGGACGGCGAGATCCTCCTCAAGGGCGATCACATCATGCCCGGCTACTGGCAGAACGAGAAGGCCACCAAGGAGGCCTTCACCGAGGACGGCTTCTACCGCACCGGCGACCTCGGCTCCCTGGACGAGGACGGCTTCCTGAGCGTCACCGGCCGCAAGAAGGAGATCATCGTGACGGCGGGCGGCAAGAACGTCGCCCCGGCCGTCCTGGAGGACCGCATCCGCGCCCACGCGCTGGTCAGCCAGTGCATGGTGGTCGGCGACAACCGCAAGTTCATCGCCGCGCTGATCACGATCGACCCGGACTCGTTCGCGCAGTGGAAGGAAGCGAACAACAAGACCGGTGAGATCGCGGACCTGGTCCTGGACCCCGAGCTCAACGCCGCCGTGCAGGAGGCCGTGGACAGCGCCAACAACGCGGTGTCCAAGGCCGAGGGCATCAAGAAGTTCAAGATCCTGCCCAGTGACTTCACCGAGGAGAGCGGCCAGATGACCGCCTCCCTGAAGGTCAAGCGCCACGTGGTCAGCAAGCATTGGAGCAAGGAGATCGACGGCATCTACGAAGCCTGATCCCCCCGGAGGGGGCCGGTCGCCGACGGGGCGGCCGGCCCCCTCTTCGCGTGCGCCCCTCGTACCCGCGCCCCGGCGGTGGCCGCCGCGGTCGGGCTGCGGCCTCCGCTGTCACCGTGGCACGCGCCCCGACCGGGTTCGCCGAGGGGAGGCGGCCGGGGCTCTCCCGAGGGCTCAGGGGCGCGCTGGGGGCGCCGCACCGGGCGTGGACGCGGCGCCCCCCGCCCGCGGGAGCCGGCCCTTCCGCACGGGAGGGCCGAACGCGACGGACCCGGCCGCACAGTGCGGCCGGGTCCGTCGATCAGAAGGCGATCCTAGTGGGCGGACTCCTTCTCACCCTCCGGTGCGGAGTGGTGGAGGTGGTGTCCGCTGTGCGCCTCGACACCGTCGATGGACACGTTGTCCTTGGTGTACCAGTGCGCCAGGGCGCGGCGGAGCTTGCCCATGCCCTTGCGGGCCTTGGGGTTCTCCACGCCCTTGTCGTCGACGTCCGCGTCGTCCGCGAGAGCCGTCGAGGTGATGAGCGGCTTGCTCTCCAACACCTCGGTGGTCTCCTCGGAGTTGCGCTTGTGGACCTCGATGAACTCACCGCTGGGGAGCTGCTGGATGACGCCGCTCTCGTAGCCGTGCTCCAGGGTGTCGCGGTCCCTGCGCTGGAGGCCCAGGCAGATCCGCTTGGTGACGATGAACGCCACGACCGGACCGATGAAGACCAGTGCACGGAAGATGTACGTGGTCAGGTACAGGTCGACCGAGAAGGTCTCCGACAGGATGTCGTTGGACCCCGCGAGCCAGAGCACACCGTAGGCGGTGATGCCCGCGACGCCCAGACCGGTGCGGACCGGCGCGTTGCGCGGGCGGTCGGCCACGTTGTGGACGCCCTTGTCACCGGTGATCCACTGCTCCACGAACGGCCACGCGCCCGGCAGGACGAAGAGCATGCCCATGACTCCGAGCCCCGGGACGAGCACCGCGGTCGGCACCGCGTAACCGAAGATGTTGAAGTCGAAGGTGTTCGGGAAGATGCGCAGCGACCCCTCCAGGAAGCCCATGTACCAGTCGGGCTGGAGCCCGGAGGTGATGGACGTCGGGGTGAAGGGCCCGAACAGGTGGATCGGGTTGATCTGCACGAACGCGCTCAGACCGGCGATCACGGCGAACGTGAAGAAGAAGAACCCCCCGGCCTTGACCGCGAACGCGGGGAACATGGGTGTTCCCACGACGGTCTTCTCCGAACGCCCGATACCCGGGTACTGCGTGTGCTTCTGGTGCCACAGGATCATGAAGTGCGCCACGATCAGAGCCAGCAGAATCGCGGGAATCGCCAGCACGTGCAGCATGTACAGCCGCGTGATGATGTCCTCGCCGGGGAACTCCCCGCCGAAGAGGAACATCGAGACGTACGTGCCCACCAGCGGCAGCGCGAGGATCACACCCTGGAGGATCCGCACGCCCATGCCCGAGGGCAGGTCGTCCGGCAGGGAGTAGCCGAAGAGGCCCTCGATGATCGACAGCGCGAAGATCGCGATACCGATCAGCCAGTTGATCTCACGCGGCTTGCGGAACGCCCCGGTGAAGAACACCCGGAGCATGTGCACCACGATCGCCGCCAGGAAGATCAGGGCGGCCCAGTGGTGGATCTGCCGGACGAGGAAGCCGCCACGCACATCGAAGTCGATGAACAGCGTGGAGGCGTAGGCCTCCGACATGGGAACGCCCTGGAGGCGCTCGTAGGAGCCGTCGTAGACGATCTCCAGCATGCTCGGCTTGAACCAGAGCGTGAGGAAGACGCCGGTGACGAGCAGGATGATGAACGAGTACAGCGCGATCTCGCCCAGCATGAAGGACCAGTGGTTAGGGAAGACCTTGCGAAGGTTCTTCTCCCCGGTCTTCGCCAGGTGGAAGCGGTCGTCGATGAAGTTTCCGACGCCGCGCAGCGCCTTGGGTGCTTGCGTGGTCTTACTCATCGACTAGTCCTTCGCATAATCCCAGAACGTCGGACCGGTCGGCTCCGTGAAGTCGCCGGTCGCGACGAGGTAGCCCTCGTCATCGACGCTGATGGGAAGCTGCGGCAGAGCGCGGTGCGCCGGTCCGAAGACGACCTTGGCGGCGTCCGCAGCGTCGAACGTTGACTGGTGGCACGGGCACAGGATGCGGTGCGTCGTGCGCTCGTACAGGGCGGCGGGGCAGCCCACGTGGGTGCAGATCTTGGAGTACGCGATGATCCCGTTGTGCGTCCAGTTCAGACGCGTCTCATCGGTGCCCTCGATCTCCGCGGTCATGCCCTCCTTCCAGTCGTCCTCCGGGATCTTGATCAACAGGATCACGGACTTCGCCTGGTCGGTGAGGCTCATGCCGTGCGGGTGGTGCCCGTCGTCGATCGCGGGCAGGGCGGAGATCATCCCGTACGGGTCGTTCTCCAGGTCCTCCGCGCGGATCTCGCGGTGGGTGCCCTCGACGAACATGCGCATCCCGGGTTCCCACGGGGTGTGCTTCAGCTTGTCCCCGGGCAGCGGGCCGGTGTCGCGCAGCAGCACGATCGGGGCCAGGCCCAGGGGCACCATCGCGAGGATGAGCGTGCGCCGCATCAGCGGACGCTTGGTGAAGCCGCTCTCGTCGGCGCTCCTCATGAAGAAGTCGCTGAAGGAGCCCTTCTCCCGCTCGTTCGACGGCAGTTCGTCGTAGGGCGAGTGCACCTCGTAGTGGGGCATCACCTTGCGCGCCCAGACCGTCATCCCCGCGCCGATACCGAACATGGCGACGGTGAGCGTGCCACCGAGCAGCATGTTCGAGTACTGGCCGATCTGCGGGTCGGCGATCGCCGGCTCGCCCGCCGCGTTGGGCGGGAACAGGAAGTAGGAGACCAGGAAGCCGATACCGCCCAGGAAGGCGATGACGAACCAGACGGACGCGACCTTCTCGCCGCGGCGCTGGACCTCCTCCGAGTGCGCGTGGGTCTCCGACGCCCGGTAGGGGCCCTCGTGGTCCCCGGGGGCCTCCGCGGGGGCCTCGGACACCACCTGCTCCTCCGCGGCGGCCTTCGGGGTACCGACCACGCGCTCAGGCGTGTGGGCCCCGGCCTCGTTGTTGTCGTTGTTGTCGTTCTCAGTCATGTGCACGCTGCTTCGCGGTGATCCAGATCGCGCAGGCGACGATCAGGGCCAGGCCGACGACCCAACCGATGAAGCCCTCGGCGACCTGACCGATGCGGTCGAGGTCGAAGACGCCACCGGCGTTCGGCTCAGCCTGGAGGGTCTTCACGTAGGAGATGAGCTCGTGCTTCTCCTCGGGAGTGATGGCGCCGTCACTGAACATCGGCATGGCGCCGGGACCGCTGACCATGGCCTCGTAGATCTCGCGCGGGGACGCGTCGTGGATCTCGGGGGCCCAGCGGCCGTCGGTGAGGGCACCGCCGGCACCGGACCAGCTGTGGCAGTGCGCACAGTTGGTCAGGTAGAGCTTCATGCCCATGTCGGTGTCCTCGGCGCCCTCGATGTAGGAGTCGTACTCGGACTCCCACTCCTCGACGGCGGCCTCGAACGCTGCCTCGTCCTCGAAGTCCGCGCGGTTGGGCTCGGAGTCCGGGACGTCGTAGGGGATCTCGGCGCCGCTCCCGTCTTCCCTGATCTCCGCGTCGTAGTACGCGATCAGGTTGGCCAGGTCCTGGTCGGACATGACCATGGGCTTGCGGGGCATCTGGGTGCTCGGGTCCATGGACGGCATGCGTCCCGTGCTGACCTGGAAGTCGAGTGCCGCAGGACCGACGTCGCGGAGGTCGGGTCCGTTGGTCACGTTCCCTTCCGCGTCGTAGCTGCCGCTCCCGTCGTAGTTGTGGCAGCTCGCACACGTCTGGTCGAAGATGGTCTTGCCCTCGGCGATGTCCACGTCATCCGGTGACGGGACGTCAGCGGCGAGGGTCTGCGCCTGGGCCTGGTCCGCGGTGGGTGCCAACGCGGCATACCCCACCCCGAACAGGGCTAGCGCGAGGATGACGACGACATACCCCGCAAGGGGATGCCGTCGCCGCGCGGTAATCCATTTCACGGTTTCCCCGTTTCGGGTTACTGGATGAAGTAGATGGTGAAGAACAAAGCGACCCAGACGACGTCGACGAAGTGCCAGTAGTAGGACACGACGATCGCGCTGGTTGCCTGCTGGTGGGTGAAGCGCTTCGCGGCGTACGTGCGTCCCAGCATGATGAGGAACGCGACCAGCCCACCGATGACGTGGAGTCCGTGGAAGCCCGTGGTCAGGTAGAACATCGACCCGTAGGCGTTCGTCTGCAGAGTCAGGCCCTCGTGGGCGATGAGCTCGTAGTACTCATAGGCCTGTCCCAGGATGAAGAACAGACCCATGAAGAACGTCAGGAAGAACCACATGCGCAGCTTCTTGACGTCGCCGCGCTCTGCGGCCCAGACGCCGGCCTGCGCGGTGAAGCTCGAAGCCACGAGGACCACGGTGATGGTCGACGCCCACGGAACGTTCAGGTGGGTCGCCGGCCATGCCCCCAGGTCGGGGTTTCCATTGGTCACCGATCGGATGGTGAAGTACATCGCGAACAGCGCAGCGAAGAACATGAGCTCATTGGCCAACCACACGATGGTGCCAACGCTCACCAGGTCAGGACGCTTTGCCGCACCATGTGCTGGTGTCGGTGCTGTTTTTGGGTTCGCGGTTGCTGTCGCCACGGGAGCATTATTACGGCATCTCGCGGACGTCCGTACTCGACCCCCCGTAAGGAGGCGGTTCGGTCCCGGTATGGACCCTCTCGGACCGCCACCACGACCCTCTGACCGTGACTCGGGCGTTACTGTAGCGGCTCGGGCACCTGGAGTCCGCATCCGACGCGCCGAAGAGGGCGAAAAAGCGCGATCCTGGGCGGCTGAGGCGATTCGTACCCCTCTTCCGGGCCAACCAACCCATCCGAGCCAACGCCCAGGTATCGAAACGATCACTGTTGGACAACGCCGCGCCCGGGGCGGGTGAACGAACCCCCTCAAGGTACTGGCATCCTGTGGTGGCGAAGGTCTCAGCCGCCGGACGGACTCCAGGAGTCTTCTGGGCAGCGGGGCCACGAGGCAATACAGTCATAGGCATACAGCCAACGAACGCCACGGCCGCACCCCCCCACGGCGGCGGCCGCGGACAGACGCGATGGGACGGTTGCGCGATGGTGGTCAGCGGTACGGACACGGGTGCCAGGATGCGCGTGCTGGTCTACAGCGACAACGCCGACACCCGTGAGCAGGTCCGGCTGGCCATCGGCCGCCGCCCGGCCGCGGACGTCCCCCGGGTGGAGTTCGTCGAGTGCGCCACCGCGCCCGTCGTCCTGCGCAAGCTGGAGGACACCGACCCGGCGGCGGCGATCGACGTGGCCGTCTTCGACGGCGAGGCCTCCCCCGTCGGCGGAATGGGCCTGTGCCGCCAGGTCAAGGACGAGATCTACCGCTGCCCGCCGGTGCTGCTCCTGGTGGGACGGCGTGACGACGGCTGGCTCGCGACCTGGTCGCAGGCCGAGCAGGTCGTCAGCCACCCCATCGACCCGGTCGCACTCGCCGAGTCCCTGGCCGAGCTGATGCGCCGGCGGGTCGCAGCCCTCAGCGGATGAGCGGGGTGGGAGACGGACACCGGGTGGACGGCAACGGCGAGAGGGACATGCGCCGCCGCCTCGTGATGGGCGGGTCCCTCAACCACGGCGCCGACATCGGGCGATGGCGCGGCCACGCCCCGTCCCCGCTCCGGGGGGCCTGAGGGCGGTCCGACCCGTCGTCACGCCGACGCCCGCGAGGCGTGGCGCGAAGGACGGGTCACCGCCCCGGCGTCGGGTGGCGTGCGCCGGAGACCTCTCCGCCGTGCGCCGCCGCCCCGGGTCCCTACGCCCGTTTCTCACCGTGGAGTCACCAGAATGAACGCCCCCGCCTCACCCGCCTCCGAACCCTCGGCCGTCACCGAGCTGACCTGGGCGAACCTGATCACCGCCCTGCTCGGCGGTGTCTCCCTCACCAGCACCGACACCGCCTGGGCGATGAACGAGATCATGTCCGGGTCGGCGACCGACGCCCAGATCGCCGGGTTCGCCATCGCGCTGCGCGCCAAGGGCGAGAGCGTGTCCGAGGTGACCGGTCTGGCCCAGGGCATGCTCGACAACGCGGTGCGCGTGAACGTGTCCGGCCCGACCCTGGACATCGTCGGCACCGGCGGCGACCGGGCGCACACCGTGAACGTCTCCACGATGGCGGCGATCGTGGCCTCCGCCGCCGGCGCGCGCGTGGTCAAGCACGGCAACCGGGCCGCCTCCTCCTCCTGCGGCACCGCCGACGTGCTGGAGCGGCTGGGCGTCGTCCTGGACCTGCCGCCGGAGCTGACCGCGCGGGTGGCGGAGGAGGCGGGCATCACCTTCTGCTTCGCCCCCCTGTTCCACCCGTCCCTGCGCTTCGCCGCCAAGCCGCGCCGCGAGCTGGCCGTACCGACGGTGTTCAACTTCCTGGGCCCGCTGACCAACCCGGCGCAGCCCACCGCCTCGGCCATCGGGGTGTTCGACGAGCGCATGTGCGAGGTGATCGCCGGGGTGTTCGCGCGCCGCGGCGCGTCCGCCCTGGTGTTCCGGGGCGACGACGGCCTCGACGAGCTGACCACGACGACCACCTCCACGGTGTGGGTGGTGCGCGACGGCGAAGCCCGCCGGGAGGCCCTGGACCCTGCCGACCTGGGCATCGCCAGGTCGAGGGCCGAGGACCTGCGCGGAGGCGACGTGGGGTTCAACGCCCAGGCCGTGCGCGACCTCGTCGCCGGCCGCCCCGGGCCGGTGCGCGACGCGGTCCTGCTCAACGCGGGCGCGGCGCTGGCCGCGGTGGACGGTGTGGAGGGCCCCCTGCTGGACGCGGTGCGCGCCGGGTACGAGCGGGCCGCCGCCGCCGTGGACTCCGGTGCGGCCGAACGGGTCCTGGAGAACTGGGTGGAGATCAGCCAGGGCCACGCCAAGGCGGTCTGAGAGCGCGGCCCCGGGCGCCGGCACCGGCGGGTTCCCGCTCGCCGGGGCCGCCGCGGGTGTGACGGGCACGGGGGTGGCCGCCCGGGCGGCGGCCCCCCCCCGGCCATACGTCGCCCCCACCCACACACAACCCAAACCCCACAC
>NZ_JBHXQY010000147.1:0-10667 GCF_042716955.1 Nocardiopsis sp. NPDC058631
GTGCCCGGGAACCCGTACAGTAGATAGTCGCGACCCGCACGACCCGATCCGAACCCGGACCGGGCCGCGCCCCGAACGGTCGGCCGCTCGCCATCGAGGCGTCCGGGCCGCCGGCACGGGGAGCCCCGTGCCCGCCGGTGCGCTGAAACGCGTACCGGTTACCAAGCCCAAGCCGTCCGCGCAGGGTCGCCGCGACGGTGGGGAACCCACCCCGAACCCCCGTGCCCCGGCACGTGGTCGGGGCTCGGGCGCCGTGAGCGCCTCCCAGATCTAGGCCAGCCTTACCTGGGATTCCCTGATTCACCCTGAAAGGACATTGCATGCGCTACACCGGACCGAAGGTGCGGTTGTCCCGGCGCGCCGGCACCCCGCTGACCCGTAAGGCGGTCAGCTACTTCGAGAAGCGTCCGTACCCGCCCGGCGAGCACGGCCGCCGTGTCCGCCGCAACAGCAGCGACTTCGCCGTTCGTCAGGCGGAGAAGCAGAAGGTGCGCTGGTACTACGACCTGACCGAGAAGCAGCTGGTCAGGATCTACGAGAACGCCAAGAAGCGCCCCGGCCGTACCGGTGAGGAGATGCTCGCCGAGCTGGAGATGCGTCTGGCCACGGTCGTGCTGCGCGCCGGTCTGGCCGCGTCGATCTACGCCGCCCGCCAGTTCATCAACCACGGTCACGTCACCGTGGACGGCAAGAAGGTCGACATCCCGTCGTACCAGGTCAAGGCCGGACAGATCATCGAGGTTCGGGAGAAGTCCCGCACCATGGTGCCGTTCGTCGAGGCCGCCGAGGGCGTCCACGCGGACGACAAGATCGCCGGCTTCCTCGCGGTGAGCCACAAGGACCTGCGCATCGCGGTCATCGACCGCCCCAAGCGTGAGCAGATCCCGGTTCCCTTCGACGAGCAGCTCGTCGTCGAGTTCTACGCCCGATAGGGCGTGGTCCGTGGAGGCTTTCGGTTGACTCGGCGCTTGCGCCGATCGACGCGAGCGGCTTCCAGGTCATCTCTCGCAAGACGAGTAGCGCAGGTCAGCCCGGGCGTGGCTGTCCAAGCGCAGCCGGCGCGGCAAGAGGCAGCCTGGGTGACGCGAGCCCGGAATGATCCGCGGAACGCGGCCTAGTCGCGAACCCCGCCCCACGGGCGTCCCCCGGGACGCCCCGAGGACCGGAAGAGGCCGCGCGGACCCTGTCCGCGCGGCCTCGTCGTGTGCGGACGCACTCCCGGGCCGCCCCCGGGAAACAGCGGACGCCGAATCGTTATCGCAACGGGACCGCGCCCCGCGCGACCCGGATCCGGCTCAGTACATCCGGCGGATGTGAAACGCGCTACCCCGCGCCAGGGGCTCCTCCACGACGAACTCGTGCATCTTCATCCGGCACCACGCGGGGATGTCGGCCCTCGCGGCCGGATCGTCCGCGGTGACCGCGATGACCGACCCGATGGGCACTTCGCCCAGTCTGGCGGCCAGCATGATGATCGGTATGGGGCACTTGCGGCCCACCGCCTCGACGGTGACCAGCGGAGCCTGCGGCGGTGGATACTCGGGCACGGACACCCCCTGTGTGCTGTCATCCTGTATCCCAATCTTGACCTGCCCGGCTCCGTAAGGCGAACCCGGTTAAGGGCGTCGTAAACCCAGCGATACGCTCGCCTTGGTCTTTCCTCGCGAAGCTTCCGGAACCGCCGCCTGAGAGCGGCGCGGTCGCCCGCGGGGAGGAGGGCCCGGGGGGACGCCGGGCCGCGCTCCGTAGCCGGCCGGGAGGGTATCCTCCGCGGGCGAACGGGCCCGGCTCCACGTACCGCCGCGCATTCCGCGCAGGGGCGTCTGGCAACACGCTGACCAGGTAAGCCCATGAACGGCACGCCGGGCGGTTCGCGATAATGTTTCCCCTTGACAAGCTTTGGACACTTAGGCCGCCCGTGGAGGATCCACGGGCTTCACCGCTGGGAAGGCAATCCGTGAGTCCGACCCGCCAAGAAAATCGGCGCCCCAGTCTGCGCCGATGGGCACCACGCGGCGCCGCGCTCGCCGTGCTGGGGCTGGCCGCGACCGGCTGCGCGTCGAACGATCTCACTCGTTTGGGCATGCCGGAGCCGATCACCGACCAAGCCGAGCGTGTTCTCTCGCTCTGGCAGGGCTCCTGGGTGGCGGCTTTCGCGGTCGGCATTCTCGTGTGGGGGCTGATCATCTGGTCAGTCATCTTCCACCGCAAGCGCTCTGAGCAGTTGCCGCCGCAGGTGCGGTACAACATGCCCATCGAAGCGCTCTACACCGTCCTGCCGATCGTCGTCATCTCCGTGCTCTTCTTCTTCACCGCGCGGGACCAGGCGATCATCCTGGACACCGACGAGCCGGCCGACGTGAACATCGAGGTCGTGGCCTTCCAATGGGCCTGGCAGTTCAACTACCTCGACGACACCAAGGAGAACGGCGGCGAGGTGCTCTTCTCCGAGACGGGCATCCCCAACCCGGACGGCACCGCCGACCCCTCGACGCAGACCACACTGGTGCTTCCCGAGGGCGCGACCGTCCACTTCGACCTCCACTCGCCCGACGTCATCCACTCGTTCTGGATCCCCGAGTTCGGTTTCAAGATGGACGTCGTCCCGGGACGCGACAACGCGTTCCAGGCGAGCCTCACCGAGGACAGCGTCGGCCAGTACATCGGCCGCTGCGCCGAGCTGTGCGGCACCGACCACACCCGCATGCTCTTCAACGTCGAGGTCCTTCCCCAGGACGAGTACGACGCGTGGGCCGCCGAGCAGGAGCAGGCGGCAGTGACCGCCGACAACGAGGCCGCCGAGGCCGTGGATTCCGAAACGGACTCCGGCGAGGGCTCGGGCGCCGAGGGATCGGATGCCGAGGGCACCGGTTCGGGCGCGGCCGACGCCGAGGAGAACGAGTAATGACCACGACGGCAACACCAGACGGCCAGGCGCCGTCGAGCACGGGCTCCATCATCGTCAACTGGCTGACGTCGACCGACCACAAGGTCATCGGGTACATGTACCTGATCACCTCGTTCGCGTTCTTCCTCCTCGGTGGTGTCCTGGCGCTCCTCATGCGCCTGGAGCTGTTCCTCCCGGGCATGCAGGTCATGTCCAACGAGCAGTTCAACCAGCTGTTCACGATGCACGGCACGATCATGCTGCTGATGTTCGCGACCCCGCTCTTCGTCGGGTTCTCCAACATCCTCATGCCGCTGCAGATCGGCGCCCCCGACGTCGCCTTCCCCCGTATCAACCTGTTCGGGTACTACCTGTACCTGTTCGGCAGCCTCATCGCCGTGGGCGGGTTCCTGACCCCGGGCGGCGCGGCCAGCTTCGGCTGGTTCGCGTACACGCCGCTCTCCGACGCGGTCCGCTCACCGGGCCTGGGCGGCGACCTGTGGATCCTGGGCCTGGCCGTCTCCGGTCTGGGCACCATCCTGGCCGCGGTCAACTTCATCACCACCGGCCTGTGCATGCGCGCACCCGGCATGACGATGTTCCGCATGCCGATCTTCACCTGGAACACCCTGCTCACCAGCGTGCTGGTGCTCATCGCGTTCCCGGTCCTGACCGCCGCCCTGATCGCCCTGGGCGCCGACCGCATGATCGGCACACAGGTCTTCAACGCCGAGCACGGCGGGGCGATCCTGTGGCAGCACCTGTTCTGGTTCTTCGGGCACCCCGAGGTGTACATCATCGCCCTGCCGTTCTTCGGCATCGCGACCGAGATCCTGCCCGTGTTCAGCCGCAAGCCGATCTTCGGCTACAAGAGCCTCGTGGCCGCCACCATCGCCATCGCGGGCCTGTCCGTCACCGTGTGGGCGCACCACATGTTCCCGACGGGCGCGGTGCTGCTGCCGTTCTTCTCGTTCATGACGTTCCTCATCGCGGTCCCGACCGGGGTGAAGTTCTTCAACTGGATCGGCACGATGTGGCGGGGCCAGCTCAGCTTCGAGACACCGATGCTGTTCACCATCGGGTTCCTGGTCACGTTCCTCTTCGGCGGGCTGACCGGTGTGCTCCTGGCCTCACCGCCGCTGGACTTCCACGTCACCGACTCCTACTTCGTGGTGGCCCACTTCCACTACGTGGTGTTCGGCACCGTGGTGTTCGCGATGTTCGCGGGCTTCTACTTCTGGTGGCCCAAGTTCACCGGCAGGATGCTCGACGAGAAGCTGGGCAAGTTCCACTTCTGGCTTCTGTTCTTCGGCTTCCACGGCACGTTCCTGGTGCAGCACTGGCTCGGAGCCATGGGTTTCCCGCGCCGCTACGCCGACTACCTGCCCGGCGACGGGTTCACCGAGCTCAACCAGATCTCCTCGGTCTCGTCGTTCGTGCTGGCCGCCTCGACGCTCATCTTCTTCTGGAACATGTACATCACCGCGAAGAGGGCGCCGCTGGTCACCGTGGACGACCCGTGGGGCTACGGCTGCTCGCTGGAGTGGGCGACCTCGTGCCCGCCGCCGCGGCACAACTTCGTGTCGCTGCCGCGCATCCGCTCGGAGCGTCCCGCGTTCGACCTGAACCACCCGCACGCCGCGGTTCCGGCGGGCACGGACCCCGAGAGGAACTAGGGATCTCGCCATGAAGACGCAGGCCTATCTGTTCATGGGCATCTCGACCTTCTTCGGTCTTGCTGCCGCCCTGTACGTGTACTGGTCCTACCAGGACACCGGTGCGATCGAGTGGACGGGTACCACCGCCCTGGTGGTCTCCATCGGCTTCGGTTGGATGATCGGTTTCTGGCTCTGGCAGGCGGCCCGCCGCAGCGAGCGCTTCCACGGGCTTCCCGCGGAGGAGCGGCTGGACGGCGAGATCGCCGAGAACGCCGGAGAGTACGGGTTCTTCAGCCCGCACAGCTGGTGGCCGATGTTCGTCGCCATGGCCGTCGCGTTCACCGCGGTGGGCGTGGCCATCGGCTGGTGGATGGTGATCACGGGAGCCTTCGCGATCATCCTCACCTCGATCGGCTGGATCTTCGAGTACTACCGCAAGGAGTTCCAGCACTAGAGCGCGCGCCACCCCGAGAAATAGCCACATAGCGTGAATGGCTGACTACTCCGGGTAGAATGCGACTGTCACCGCCCCGGTGGCCGGAAGGTCTCGCACAGCGAGATCCGACCGGCCACCGGGGTCGTGTTTTCGGTGGCCTGGCCGTGACACCGGGTTCCTGTCCCGGTACGCGGCGTATCAGGGCCCGTGGCGTTCGAGGTACTGACCAGTTCCGCGTGCCGGGGCCATGTCGCAACCGACGCTGGAGGTCCTTGGCGTGAAGGGACGAGTTTCCCGGTCGGCGGTCCGCCGCCTCGTGACCGGAGCCGCCGTCGTCCTCGTGGCGACGGCCTGCACCACCACGGACGACCCGGGGCCGCAGGGGGAGGCCGCACCCGGGCCCGAGATCACCGTCACCCCGGAGCCGGGCGCGACCTCGGTGGCTCCCGACACGCCGGTACGCGTGGAGTCCGAGGGCGGGGTCATCACGGACGTGCGGGTGGAGCAGACCACCGCCGACGAGCTGGCGGACGCGGACGGGGACGCGGGAGGGGACGGCGCCTCCGCCGCGCAGGACCCGGACTTCACCGGCACCCTCAGCGGGGACGGCACCAGCTGGGAGAGTGACTGGAACCTGGTCCCCGGGGCCGCGGTGAGCGTCTACGCCACGGCGGAGGACGCCGACGGCGAGGAGACCGAGGTCCTCGCGCGGTTCCACACGGCGGGCGTCGGGGAGGACGCACGCCTCGCACTGGTCTCCAACTTCCCGCGGACCGGCCAGACCGTCGGCGTCGGCATGCCCGTCGTCGTCACCTTCGACCTGCCCGTGGAGAACAAGGTCCAGGTGGAGAACTCCATCGAGGTGACCTCGGAGCACGAGGTCGAGGGGGCCTGGAACTGGGTCACCGACGAGACGGCCGTGTTCCGGCCCCGGGAGTACTGGGAGCCGCACCAGAAGGTCTCCGTGGACCTGCGCCTGACGGGGGTGGAGGCGGCCGAGGGCGTCTACGGCGTGGACGACGACCGCATCGACTTCGAGATCGGCCGTGAGCTGATCTCCACGATGCACGTGCCCGACCACGAGCTGGAGGTGGAGATCGACGGCAAGGCGGTGCGCACGATCCCGGTGAGCAACGGCAAGGGCCTGGAACGGTTCAACACCACCACCTCCGGCACGCACATCACCATGGAGAAGTACGCCGCGCTCGTGATGGACTCGGCCACGGTCGGGATCCCCGAGGGGTCGCCGGGCCACTACCGCCTGGACGTGGCCTGGGCGGTGCGCACCTCCAACAGCGGTGAGTTCACCCACGCGGCGCCGTGGAACGGCAACATCGGCCACGCGAACACCTCCAACGGCTGTACGAACATGTCGGTGGAGGACGCCCGGTGGTTCCACGACAAGGCGCTGATGGGCGACGTCCTGGAGACCACCGGCACCGGGCGCGAGCTGGAGTGGGACAACGGGTGGGGCTTCTACCAGCGCTCATGGAAGGAGTGGCTGGAGCACAGCGAGACCGGTGAGCCCCAGGTGACCGACGGGTCCGGGACCCCGGGCAGCGTGCACGGCGAGGGCCTGTAGCGGGCAGGAGGGGCCGAGGGGTTCCACCGTCAGGCGCCCGAGGGGCCAGGAGCTCCCAGGAGGCCGTCCAGGCGTTCGGCCGTGCGATCCCAGGTCCAGGTTCGCGTCACCCACTCCCGGCCGCGTGCGCCCATCTGGGCGGCCCGGTCGGGGTCCTTCAGGAGTCCGATGAGGGCGCGGGCCACCGGACCGGGACGTGAGCCGTCCACCACCCGTCCGGTCTCGCCCTCCAGGACCGCGTCCGGGGCACCTCCGGAGTCGCCGGCCACGACCGGCAGCCCGGAGGCGGAGGCCTCCAGGTAGACCATCCCGAGCCCCTCCACGTCCAGTCCGCCCCGGCGGGTGCGGCAGGGCATGGCGAACACGTCGCCCGCATCGTGGTGGGCGGGCAGCTCGGCGGGGGAGACGGGGCCGGTGAAGACCACCGACCCCATCCCCGCCGCCGCCGAGCGCAGCCGGGGAGCGTAGGGTCCGTCGCCGACGATGAGCAGGGCAGCGTCGGGCACGTCGGCCAGGACACGGGGCCAGGCCCGGATGAGGGTGTCCTGGCCCTTGCGGGGCACCAGGCGCGACACGCACACGACGACGGGGCGACCGCCCAGGCCGTGGCGTGCGCGGACCTCCTCGCCGCCCGCGCCGGGACGGAACCGGTCGGCGTCCACTCCCGGTGCCAGGCGGCGCATGCGGGCGGCCGCGGCCGGGGACAGGGCCAGGGAGAGCCGCCTGTGCGTGTACCGGCCCAGGTAGGTGACGGTGTCGGTGGTGTCGCCGATCCGGCGCAGCGCCGCGCCGGCACCGGGGAGCATCGACCAGCCGGTCTCGTGCCCGTGGGTGAGGGCCACCTGGCGGCGGACCCGGCCGCGCAGCCCGCCCGCGAGCAGGCCCAGGGGCGCGGCGGCCCCGTAGAGCACCGAGTCGCAGTCCTCCAGGGCGGCGATGGAGCGCGCCCGCGCGGCCACCCTGGCCGAGGGCAGCAGGACGCGCGCGGTGTCGCGGACGACGGGGAAGGGCTGGCGCAGGTCGAAGTGCGGGTCCGCGGCGGCGTCGCCGCCGGTGGGGGAGGAGCAGTAGACGACCACGGAGCCCTCGGGGCGGCGCCGGGCCAGTTCGTGGACGAAGGACTCGATGCCTCCGGAGCGCGGGGGGAAGTCGTTGGTGATGATCAGGGTTCGCGACACGGGAGCGAGTCTAGACACGGTCCGGGCGCGGGGGTGCCTCCGCCGTGGGCCACGCGTGGCGGGGCGCCCTGGGCGACTCGGAAAAATCTACGACGTACAGGTGGCGCCGCGTGGATACGCGCCCCACCCCCGACGGGCGGGGAGGACGCACAGGAGCCCCGTGACACACCGTGTCACGGGGCTCCGGGGTGCGTACTTGCGTCAGGGGCGGACGCCCGCGACGAAGTTGGACCGGTAGTAGTCGTTCAGGGTCACCGTGCCGATGGGTCGGCCCGAGGTGGACGCGTGCACCATCACGTTGTCGCCCGCGTACATGCCCACGTGGTCCGGGCCGCTGCCGCCCGGGTAGAAGAACAGCAGGTCGCCGGGCTGCTTGTTCTCCCAGGAGATCCGCTGGCCCGCGTTCACCTGGTCGTAGGTGGTGCGCGGCAGACTCACGCCCGCGGCGGCCCAGGCGGCCTGGGTCAGACCCGAGCAGTCGTATCCGTTGGGGCCGGTGCCGCCCCAGACGTAGGGCATGCCGACCTTGGAGTAGGCGAAGTCCAGAGCGGTCCGGGCGTTGCCCGAGGCGGAGCCGGTGTAGCTGCTGCCGCCGCCTCCGCCTCCGTCGGATCCGCTGGAGGCGCCGACGTTCTCGGTCGCCGCCTCCTGCTCCTCGGCGGTCAGCTGCGAGAGCAGTTCCTCCTGCTCCTCGATGGCCTCCTCGGCCTCCTCGGTGGCGTCCTCGGCCTCCTCCAGGGCCTCGGCCGCCTCCTCCTCGGTCTCGACCGCGGAGGCCTCCAACGTCTCGAGGTTGGCGAGCTCCTCGGCGTACTGCGCCAGCCGGCCGTCGTCCTGGCTGGCGAGGTAGGTCAGATCGGCCTGGTGCGCCAGGGCGTTCTCGGGCCCGGTGGAGTTGACCAGCTCGTTGAAGGAGGTGAAGTCGGTACCGGAGTAGGCCGCGCCGGCGAGCTTGCGCACGTCCAGGCCCAGCTCCTCCACCTTCTCCTCGGCGGCCTCGATCTCCTCCAGGACCTCTTCGAGCTTCTCCTCGGCGGCCTCGTGGGTCTCCTGGGCCTCGTTGTAGGTCCCGTTGAGTTCGATGAACTCCTCTTCGAGGCTCTCGATCTCCTCGCGGACCTCTTCTGCGGTGGGCTCGGCGTGCGCCACCGCGGACGGCAGGGCGACGACACCGAGGGTGAGGGCGGCGACGACCGCTGTGCGGCGCCTGCGGCCGCCAGGGGATGCAGACACGTTGGGTTACACCTTTCTCCCCTTGTTCCGGGCCGTGCGGTGTTCAGCGGGAGCAAGGGACTGCGCCGGGTGGGGGTTCAAGGGCCGGGGGCCGGCCCGAACGCTGTGGGCCCGGTCGGGACGCGGTTGTCACCACCGGAGGGCGGTGAAGAGGAGCAACCGGGTACGGCGACGAACACTAGTGCATTCCGCAGGTCCCTCTCAACCTTTTCGTGACGTTCTGCCGGATGGCGTCGAGTGTCCGAAAACCCCCTCCCTGTCCCTTGACTGAGCGCCCCGGCACACGAAGAGGCCGCCATCCGGCGAACCGGTGGCGGCCTCGAAGCATGTGCGGAGGGTGGTCCTACGGGCGGACGCCGAACTCGAACTGGCCGGCCCAGTACGCGGCCAGGTCCACGACCTCGATGTTGCGGCCGCTGCTCGGCGCGTGCACCATCTGGCCGTTGCCCGCGTAGAGCCCGTTGTGGTTCACGCCGGAGAAGAACATGATGTCGCCGGGCTGGAGCGCGCTCATGTCGTTGATCCTGTTGCCCACCTCGGCCTGGGCGAACGTGGTACGGGGCAGGTCGACGCCGCCGCTGCGCCAGGCGGCCTGGGTCAGACCCGAGCAGTCGTACCCGTTGGGGCCGGTGCCGCCCCAGACGTAGGGCAGGCCGACCTTCGAGTAGGCGAAGTCCAGCGCCGCACCCGCGCTGCCGGACGCGCCACCGGTGTAGGACTGGCCCGCGGAGCCGTCGGCGCCGTCCGCCGACCGGTCGGCGTCGGGGAACTGGCTGAGGAGCTCCTGCTGCTCCTCGATCTTCGCCTCGACGTCGGTCTTGGCCTCGTCGGCCTCCTCCAGCGCCGTCTCGGACTCCTCAAGGGCCTCCTCGGCCTCGTCCTTGAGGGTGAACAGCCGCTCGGAGGACTCGCCGAACTCGTCGAGTTCGGCCTTCTGCGCCTCGGAGAGGTAGTTCAGGTCGGCGTTCTGCTCCAGCAGGGCCTCGGGGCCGTCAGAGGTCAGGATGCTGGTCGTGGAGTCCAGCTCACCGGACTGGTACGAGGCGCTGGCGAGCTGCTGGACCTTGCCGCGCAGCTCCTCGTAGCGCTCCTCCTCGTCCCCGACCTGCTCCTCCAGCTCCTCGTACAGAGCCTCGGCGACCTCGTGGTCCTCCTTGGCCTGGTTGTAGGTCTCGACGGCGCCCGCGGACTCTTCGTTGAGCTCCTCGATCCGCTCCTCGACGTCCTCCTGGGTCGGCTCCGCGTAGGCGGTGCCCGGGGCGATGAGGGTACTCGCGACGACAGCGCCGATACCGGTCGTGGTCACGATGCGGCGGGCCGTACGCCGACCACCGGGGTTCTTCATGGCGGTCCGCTCCTTGGGGTTGGGAAGTCCGCATAGGGGTGCTGGGAGAACAGGTTCCGCACTGGGGCGGGGGGTGAGTGTGCGGGTCCCGACCGGAGGGCACAGACCCTGCCTTCGCTCCGAAAGAGCACTCACGTTCGGGACGAACCTAGCGGACCGCTCTGCTCGTCTCAACCACATGTGCGGGCACTGGCCCCGAATCACGGGGGAAAGTACCCTTCCGGCCGGGGCATTACGCCTGGAAGGGGCATGTGCGAGCGCCACGGACCGAAGGATGCCCACTTAGGTCCGTTGTGCGCCTCGACACCCTGTGCGCGAAGACCGGAACGGTGGTCGGCGGTCCCGGAC
>NZ_JBHXQY010000148.1:0-10460 GCF_042716955.1 Nocardiopsis sp. NPDC058631
CACCTCCGGGCCGTGCCCTGCGCCGGCCTCGGACCGGGTCCCGGCTGGGGGGCGGCGGCCGGTCCCGGCCGCCGCCCCACCGGTGCTAGCGCGTTCCCCAGGCGTAGGTCTGCTTGCGCAGCTTCAGGTACAGGAAGGTCTCGGTGGAGGCCACCGTGTCGATCCCCCGTATGTTCGCCAGGATGTCCAGGAGCTTGGCGTCGTCCTCCGCGACCACCTCGACCATCAGGTCGAAGGAGCCCGCCGTGATCACCACGTACTCCACCCCCTCGACCTCGGAGACCGCGTCGGCCGCGGTGTTGAGGTCGCCGGTGGTGCGCACGCCGATCATGGCCTGGCGGTTGAACCCCAGTGTCATGGGGTCGGTGACGCCCACGACCTGGACCACCCCGGATTCCAGCAGCCGCTGGACGCGCTGGCGCACGGCCGCCTCGGAGAGCCCGACGGCCTTGCCGATGGCGGCGTAGGACCTGCGGCCGTCCTCCTGGAGCACCTCGATGATGCGTTTGGCGGTGTCGTCCAGAACGACGCCGTTGACCCTGCGCGCGGGTCCGGAGTCCGACTGCTCGGTCACGTGGACCTCCGCTTTCTTCAAAAGAATCCGATTCCTGAAGGTGCACTGACAGGCGGATTTGCTTGCCACCTCGACACCGAACAACGGATTCCAAGTTACTGCACCGTTGTGACGGTGTTGCGACACGGGAGGGGCGCCCGGGTTGCACGGCGCCCCACCGGGCCTCAGAGCTCGTCGCGCACCGAGTCCAGGGACAGGAGCGCCACGTGCAGGGACAGGCAGGTCTCCACCCCGTCGAGGTCGGTGTCGAGGACGTGGGAGATCCGCCGCAGCCGGTCGTAGAACGCGGGGCGGGACAGGTGGGCGCGGCTCGCCGCCAGCGCCTTGTTGCGGCCCGCGCCGAGGTAGTGGCGGAGCATGTCGGTGAGGTCGCTCCCGTGCCTGGCGTCGTGGTCCAGCAGGGGTCCCAGTTCGCGCTCGACGTAGGTCTGCAACCGCTCGTCGTCGCGGAGCAGGTGCAGCAGGCCGCGCAGGTGGAGGTCGGGCAGCCGGTAGAAGGCCCGCCGGTCGCTCTGGCGGATGGCCACGTCACCGACCTGGCGGGCCTCCAGGAAGGAGCGCCGCACCTCGCGGATGCCGTCCGCAGAGGAGCCCACGGCCAGCACGGCGGCGTCGCCGACCGCCCCGCGCACCCGCTCGGCGAGCATGTGCAGGGTCGGGTCGAGCCGCTGCCGTCCGGGCAGCGCGAGCAGGATCCCCACGCGCAGGTCGTCCAGCGAGCCGACCAGGGCGGGAAGGCGCAGTTCACGGCAGGCGCGCGCGGCGCCCTCCGCCGTGTCCGACAGCCGCGCCTGGGCGGCGAGGCCGGTCCCGCTCTCGCGCAGGCGCAGCACCACCCCCACCAGCTCGCGCCCGTTGAGCGGGACGCCCACGGCCCGGGCCCGGACGAGCGCCTCCTCCGGATCGGAGTAGGCGCGGTCGATGATGCCCGCGATGATCGTCCGGTGCGTCTGGCGTTCCAGGCTCTCCTGATGGCGTTCGAGCAGCCTGCCCAGGGCCAGGGTGGTGGCGGCGCGTTCGATGAGCATGCTCTGGCGCGGGGTGGGGTTGGCCCCGGCGATGAGGATCAGCCTCCCCCAGTCCTGTCCGCGTGCCCCGACCGTGGTGACCAGCCAGCCGGTGGCCGGGGCGTGGACGGTGCGCGACCCCGAGCGGACCGCGCGCGACCGGCTCTCCCAGGAGGTGAGCAGGGTGCCGGGGTCCTCGCCGTTGAGGTCGCAGGCCAGTACCTGGTGGGTGAGGTTCTCCAGGACCACCGGGCAGCCGGACAGCTGGGCGACCTCGTGCAGGATACGGCCGGTGTCGGCGCCCTCCACCGACAGCTGGGTGAACACCGAGTGCAGCTTCTCGGACTCCCGCAACTCCTCCAACTGCTCGTTCACCACGCGGATGTGCACGGCCTCGGTGATCTCGACGAACCTGGCCTCGCGGTCCAGCAGTACGACCGGGACCCCGGCCGCGCGTGCGGCGTCGAGGAAGGCCGCGGGCAGCTCGGCGTGGTACTTGCGCCCGAGCTCGACCGCGATGCCGCTCACCCCGACGGCGGCGAGGTCGTCGATGTAGCGGCGGAGCGCCTCGGGGTCGTCGGGCATGGCGATGCCGGTGCTGAGCACCAGCTCACCTCCCCGGAGCAGGTGGGCGAGGTCGGTGACCTCGGCGATGTGGACCCAGCGCACCGCCACGTCGTGCAGCTTCTCGGCCCCGACCACGACCCGGGGGCGGGCGCGTTGCAGGGCGGGGAGCTGGAGGACCTCGGCAAGGGTGGGGAGCACCGGCCCAGTCTAGGAGACCGCTCCGGAACGCAGTGTCGGCGCGGGACCGCTCCGCCTTACACCATGTAGGGCTCCGCGGGGCCGCGACCTCGGGTTGGAGCATCACACGGGATCCTTTACAGGTCGTAAGCCCGACCGTCATGTTGTCAACATGCTGATTCTGGCCATCCGGGCGGGGCCGGGCGAGACTGGAGCCATGTCGGAACTTCTCTCGCGCCACCGCGCGGTCATGCCCTCCTGGCTGCCCCTCTACTACGACTCCCCGCTGGAGATCACCAGCGGCAAGGGCTCCCGTGTCACGGACGCCGACGGCAACACCTACCTGGACTTCTTCACCGGCATCGTGACCAACATGCTCGGCTACGACGTGGCCGAGGTCCGGGAGGCCGTCGAGCGCCAGATCGCCAAAGGGGTCGTGCACACCTCCACGCTGTACCTGATCCGCAACCAGGTCGAGCTGGCGGAGAAGATCGCCCGGCTGTCCGGTATCCCCGACGCGAAGGTCTTCTTCACGAACTCGGGCACCGAGGCCAACGAGACCGCCCTGCTGCTCGCCACGTTCGCGCGGGGCAGCGACGAGGTCCTCGCGATGCGCGGCAGCTACCACGGGCGGTCCTTCGGCACCGTGGCGGTGACCGGCAACCGGGCCTGGAAGAACTCCTCCCTGTCACCGCTGAACGTGCACTACCTGCACGGCACCGACCACGCGGCTCCGGCCTTCCGGGGGATGACCGACCGGGAGTACGTCCAGGCGTGCGTCGCCGACCTGCGCGACGTCCTGGACACCACCGCCCCCAACGTGGCCTGTCTGATCGCCGAGCCGATCCAGGGCGTGGGCGGGTTCGCGATGCCGCCGGACGGCCTGTACGCCGCGTACAAGGAGGTGCTGGACGAGCACGGCATCCTCTTCGTCTCCGACGAGGTGCAGACAGGGTGGGGCCGTACCGGGACCAGCTTCTTCGGCATCGGCAACCACGGGGTGACCCCGGACGCCATGACCTTCGCCAAGGGGCTGGGCAACGGCTACGCGGTGGGCGGCGTCGTGGCCCGCGGCGACCTGATGGACCGGCTGGGCGCGCTGGGTGTGGCCACGTTCGGCGGCAACCCGGTGTCGATGGCGGCCGCCGGGGCAACCCTCGACTACGTACTGGAGCACGACCTCCAGGGGAACGCGCTGCGGCAGGGCTCCCTGATCATGGAGGGCCTGAAGGCGCTGACCGTGCTGCCGAGCGTGAAGGACGTGCGCGGCAAGGGGCTGATGTTCGCCGTGGAGATGGCGGACCCCGCGACGGGGGCGCCGTCGCCGGCGCTGGCCGCGAGGGTCCTGGAGACCACCCGCGAGCGCGGGCTCCTGGTGGGCAAGGGAGGCGTGCACGGCAACGTGCTGCGGATGGCTCCGCCCCTGACGCTCTCGCAGGACGAGGCCGTGGAGGGCCGCGACGTTCTGCTGGACGTGGTGCACGCCGTCGACGACGGGGCCTGAGGGCTCCTGCGTGGCCGGTGCGCCGGAGGGGCCGGAGGGGCCGGTGCGACTTGTGGTCCTCCCCGCCGGGGGATCCCCCGCCCCTTCCGAGCGGACCCGCGCCTTCGCACCTGTGGACAACGCCTGTGGACAAGAAGAGGGAGCACATGAGCAAGCACGTCACCCACTGGATCGGCGGGCGCACCCACGAGGGGCCCGCCAAGCGCCGGGGCGACATCCACAACCCGGCTTCCGGCCTGGTCTCCGGCACGGTCGACCTCGCCGGGGCCGAGGAGGTCGACGCGGCGGTCACCGCGGCCCGGGAGGCCTTCCCCGGCTGGCGGGACACGTCGCTGTCCCGGCGCGTGCAGATCCTGTTCCGTTTCCGCGAGCTGCTCGACCGCAACCAGGACCGGCTCGCGGAACTGATCAGCGCCGAGCACGGCAAGGTCCTCTCCGACGCCCGTGGCGAGGTGGCCCGCGGACTGGAGGTCGTGGACTTCGCCTGCGGCATCCCGCACCTGCTCAAGGGCGGTTACTCGGAGAACGTGTCCACGGGTGTGGACTCCTACTCGATCCTCCAGCCGCTCGGCGTGGTCGCCGGCATCACCCCGTTCAACTTCCCGGCCATGGTGCCGATGTGGATGTTCCCGGTCGCGATCGCCTGCGGCAACGCGTTCGTGCTCAAGCCCAGCGAGAAGGACCCCTCGGCGGCCGTGCTGCTCGCCGAACTCTGGGCCGAGGCCGGACTGCCGGCCGGGGTGTTCAACGTGGTGCACGGCGACAAGGCCGCGGTGGACGCGATCCTGGAGCACCCGGACGTGGCCGCGGTCAGCTTCGTGGGCTCCACCCCGATCGCCCGGTACATCTACCGGACCGCCGCCGAGCACGGCAAGCGGGTGCAGGCCCTGGGCGGGGCCAAGAACCACATGGTGGTACTGCCCGACGCCGACCTGGACCTGGCGGCGGACGCGGCGGTGTCGGCGGGGTTCGGCTCGGCGGGCGAGCGCTGCATGGCCATCTCGGCGGTGGCCGTGGTGGACCCGGTGGCGGACGAGCTCGTCGCGAGGATCCGCGAGCGGGTGTCCCGCCTCCGGGTGGGGCCCGGCGACGACGACCGCAGCGACATGGGCCCGCTGGTCACCCGGGAGCACCGCGACAAGGTCGCCTCGTACCTGGAGTCGGGCGTACGCGAGGGCGCGACCCTGGCGATCGACGGCCGGGCGCACCCGGTGCTGGGCGACACCCCCGACGGTTTCTGGCTGGGGCCGTCGATGCTCGACCACGTCGGACCGGAGATGGCCTGCTACCGGGACGAGATCTTCGGCCCGGTCCTGAGCGTGGTGCGCGTGGGCGACTACGACGAGGCGGTGGAGCTGGTCAACGGCAACCCGTACGGCAACGGGACCGCGATCTTCACCAACGACGGCGGTGCCGCCCGGCGGTTCCAGAACGAGGTCCAGGTCGGCATGGTCGGGATCAACGTCCCCATCCCCGTGCCGATGGCCTACTACTCGTTCGGCGGCTGGAAGCAGTCGCTCTTCGGCGACTCCCACGCGCACGGCACGGAGGGTGTCCACTTCTACACCCGCACGAAGGCGGTCACGGCGCGATGGGCCGACCCGGGCCGGCGGCCCGCGGGCGGCGTCGACCTGGGCTTCCCCACCAACGGGTAGCCCCGGGTCGGGGAAATACCGGACGGATGTCTCTCACTGACGGTCGGCGGGGGACGACACGGAGTATCGTTGTCCCCGTACACCCTCACGGGGCGTGTTCGGCGGCGCAGGCCGCCACAGGAGACCAACCGGGATAGACGCGCTCATTTCCCCTCCTCCCCGATGGAAGCGGGCGCGTCAGCGGAAGCGCTCCGGGTCCGTCTCTCCCCCTGGACCCGGAGCGCGACCGTCTTCCTGCTCCTACCGCACAGCGAACAGACGCTCGCCCGCGCGGATCACCGACTCGACGCCGATGATCCCCGCGCACTCGTCACAACCGAACACGCGGCTTCCGTCCGGAAGCTCGCCGAGGGCCTGCCGTGGCCGTGGCCACTTGGTGTGGCAGACGACGCAGGCATCCCCCATGCACTGCGCTCCGCTCAGAGACCTCGGGTCGTACACGTAGATGTCGTGTGTGTCGTCAGGCAGCGTGTCTGGTTCGCACATCGTGCTCGTTCCGCGCAATGTCCTTGCTCCCCCCGTGGTTTAGGACAGTCTGGCGGGCCGATAGTTATCGGCTCTTTATTGAATCAGAAGCTCTGGGCGCCTGGAAGGGTCCGGACCGATCTAAATCACTCCGTGCAGGGTGATCATAACCCTAAGTGACCAAGTCTGGGAAGACCCTGATCAGCAACGACACTTCCATGCCCTTTGTCCGATATCCGCGGCAGGGTTGCGACGCGGCGCTCAGTCGGTCGGGCGCGCGGAGACCGAGAATCGGCGCAGCGACAGCGCCGGATTAACGCCTCGCACCTCTTCGACCCTGTCGGCCGAAACCCGGGCCGTGGCGACCGCGAAGGACTGCTCCCCCAGTGCCGCGACCGCCGTCCCCATCGGGTCGACCACCATGCTGTTGCCCGCACCCGTCGGCGCCGCCTGCCCGGCCGCCGCCACGTACACGGTGTTCTCGATGGCGCGGGCGCGGGCCAGCGTCCGCCAGTGCTCCTCCTTCAGCGGCCCGGGGACCCACTGCGCCGCCAGGAGCACCACGTGCGCGCCGGCGTCGACGATCCTCCGGGTCATCTCGGGGAAGCGCAGGTCGTAACAGGTCTGGAGGCCGAACACCACGCCGTCCGCGGTGAAGGTCTCCGGCTCCTCGATCGGGCCGGGCCTCAGCACGTCCGACTCCTTGACGCCGAACGCGTCGTACAGGTGGATCTTGCGGTAGTGCGCGACCCGCTCCCCGTCCGGGGAGAGGGCCACCAGGGTGTTCGTGAAGCGGTCCGCCTCCGCGTCACCCGCCTCGTTGACGCCCAGGACGACGTGCACGCCCTCGCGCCGGGCGGTGTCGGCGACCGCAGAGACGAAGGGCCCGTCCAGGGGTTCGGCCGCCTTCACGCAACGGTGGTCCATGCGCGACGCGGTGAACATCGTGTACTCGGGGAACAGGACCACGCCGGCCCCCTCCGCCGCGGCGCGGGCGGTCAGCAGCGCCACCGAGCGCTGGTTCTCCGCCTTGTCCTGACCTGGGGCGAACTGGGCGACCGCGACCTGCGCCATGGACCTCTCCCTGTGGTTGTGGTGACGCCCGGGGGCGCCGTGTTCCGAGTGTACGACCGCCCCCGGCGCCGCACCGGTCAGGCGTCGGGGCGTTGCGCCTACCCTCTTGCCAGAGGGCTGAACACGCGTTTAATGTATTGAACATGAGTTCAGCATCCGGGGAACCCCCCGACCGCGCGTCGGACCTCACCGCGCGCGCCCGCATCCGCGACGCCGCGGTCGCGTGCTTCGGGCAGCAGGGGTTCGACGTGACCGTACGCACCATCGCCGAGCGGGCCGGCGTCTCCGCCGGTCTGGTCATCCACCACTTCGGCTCCAAGGCCGGACTCCGCAGGGCCTGTGACGATTACGTCGTCGGACTCGTCAACGAGATCAAGACCGAGTCGATCACCAGCCACGACTCCCGGACGATCCTCCAGCAGCTGTCGTCGATGGAGGAGCACGCCCCGCTCCTCGCCTACCTCTTCCGGGCGATCCTGGCCGGAGGGGAGACCGCCACCGCCCTGTACGAGCGGATGGTCTCCGACGTGGAGCGCTATCTCGCCGCCGGAGAGGCCGAGGGGACCGTCCGCCCGAGCCGGGACCGCGCCAAGCGGGCGCGGTGGATGGCTGCCAACGCCACCGGCTCCCTCCTCCTCCTGGTCACACTGCGCCCGCCCGACGGCGGCACCGACTTCGGTCGGGTCATCCGCGAGTGGTCGGAGGAGTACATGCTGCCCGCCCTGGAGGTGTACACCGAGGGCCTGCTCACCGAGCGCACGATGCTCGACGCCTACCTCATGTACGTCGGCGACCCGCCGGGAGGAACCAGCTGACCGGCATCCCCACCCGTCCGCGCCCACCGCCCCCCACACACGGAGAGAAGACCCGACCATGTCATCACCCGCCATCGACGTCCGCGGCGTCGACAAGTACTTCGGCCGATTCAAGGCCCTGGACGATCTGGACCTCACCGTCCGAACCGGCCAGGTCGCGGGTTTCCTCGGACCCAACGGCTCCGGGAAGTCCACGACCATCCGCGTCCTCCTCGGCCTCCTGCGGGCCGACTCCGGAACCGCCGTCCTCCTCGGCGGCGACCCCTGGAGGGACGCCGTCGAGCTGCACCGACGGATCGCCTACGTTCCCGGCGACGTCGCCCTGTGGTCCAACCTGACCGGCGGCCAGGCCATCGACCTGCTGGGACGGCTGCGAGGAGGGCTCGACCCCAAGCGCAAAAAGGACCTCCTGGCGCGGTTCGAGCTGGACCCGTCCAAGAAGGCCCGGACCTACTCCAAGGGCAACAGGCAGAAGGTCGCCCTCGTCGCGGCGCTGGCCTCCGACGCGGAGCTGCTCATCCTCGACGAGCCCACCTCCGGCCTCGACCCGCTCATGGAGTCGGTCTTCACCGGGTGCGTCCTGGAGGCCAAGGCACGCGGGCGCACCGTCCTGCTCTCCAGCCACATCCTCTCCGAGGTCGAGAAGCTCTGCGACACCGTGACCATCATCCGGCAGGGGCGCACCGTCGAGTCCGGCACCCTGGACGACCTGCGCCACCTGACCCGCTCCGCCGTGCGCGCCACTGTCACCGGCGATCCCCGCTCCCTGGAGGGGACGGCCGGGGTGCACAACCTGGTGGTCGAGGGCGACAGGGTCGCCTTCGACGTCGACGCCGCCGACCTGGGCCACGTCATGCGCCGGGTCACCGACCTGGGGGTCAGCTCCCTGGTGAGCAACCCGCCCTCCCTGGAGGAGCTGTTCATGCGCCACTACGGCGACGCGTCGGCAGCGCTCGACGGCAACGGGGGCACGGGGCGATGAGCGCGTTCACCGGCACCGGAACCCTCATCCGGTTCGTCCTGCTCCGCGACCGCGTCCGCATGGGCGTCTGGACGGCCGCCCTCACCGGCACCGTCGCCGCGACCGTTCCCACTCTCGACGAGATGTTCGCGACCGACGCCCAGCGGCAGGCCCGCGCGGCCATCATGAACACCCCGACCGGGATCGTCTTCGGCGGCCCCGGCTACGGGCTCGACGACTACCAGCTCGGGCCGATGCTGGTCAACGAACTGGTCATGAGCATGCTCATCGCCCTGGCCATCATGAACATCCTCCACGTGGTCCGCCACACCCGGGCCGAGGAGGAGAACGGCCGCGCGGAGCTGCTGCGCGCCGGCGTCCTGGGGGCCAGTGCCCAGATGACCTCCGCCCTGGTCACCGCGGCCCTCGTCAACGTCCTGATCGGGGCTCTGATCTCGACGGCGCTGCTCGCCAACGGTCTGGAACCCGCCGACTCGGCCGCCTTCGGGGCCGGCCTGGCGCTGGCGGGCCTGACCTTCGGCGCCCTCGGCGCGGTGACCGCGCAGATCGTGGAGCACGCGCGCAGCGCCTCCGGCCTGGCCTTCGCGGCGGTCGGTGTCCTCTTCATGCTCCGGGTCGCCGGCGACATGGCCGAGCAGGGAGGCAACGCCCTGTCCTGGCTCTCCCCGTTCGCCTGGGGCCAGCAGACGCGGATGTACGACGACCTGCGCCTGTGGCCGCTCGTCCTGTACGCGGTGTTCACGGTCGCGCTGTTCGCCGCCGCGTTCGCCCTGGCCGGCCGGCGCGACCTGGGGGCCGGCCTCGTCGCGGCCCGCCCCGGCCCCTCCGGTGCGAGCCGCCTGCTCGGCGGGACGTTCGCACTCCACCTGCACCAGCAGCGCGGAGCCGCCCTGGCCTGGACGGTGTCCGCGTTCCTCTTCGCCCTCGCGTTCGGCACCCTGGCCACGGAGGTGGAGGGGATGCTGGCGGAGAACCCCGACCTGGCGGCCGTCCTCGGCAACGCCGCGGACGACGCCACCGCGGGCTTCCTGAGCGTCATGGTCGGCTACGTGCTGATGGCCGCCTCCGCGTACGCCGCCCTGTCGGTGCTGCGCGTCAGAACCGAGGAGGCCTCGGGGCGCGCCGAGATCACCCTGGCCACGGCGGTCGGCAGGGTCCGCTGGTTCGGGACCGCCCTCCTGGTCAGCGCGCTGACCTCGACCCTGATCGTGGTGGCGGGCGGCCTCGGGACGGGCCTCGGCGCGGCCTACGCGACGGACGACCCCTCCTGGACGTGGACGCTCACCGAGGCGGCCCTGGTCCAGCTGCCGGCTGCCCTGATGTTCGCCGCGCTGGCCGCCCTGCTGGTGGGTACGGCCCCCCGCCTGGTCCCGCTCGTGTGGGCGTGGCTCGGGTACAGCATCCTCGTCTCGATGTTCGGCGGGATGCTCGGCCTGAACGACCCGCTCATGAACCTGAGCGCGTTCGAGCTGATGCCGCGGCTGCCCGTGGACGAGTTCGACGCGGTTCCGGTGCTGATCGCCCTGGGAGCCGTGGCCGTGGCCAACGCGGCCGCCCTGGCCGGCTTCCGCCGCCGGGACCTGGCCACCGTCTGACCGTCACGCAGCCCGGGTGCTCCGGCCGAACCCGCGGGTTGGGGC
>NZ_JBHXQY010000149.1:0-10450 GCF_042716955.1 Nocardiopsis sp. NPDC058631
ACTGGCCCTTCGGACGGAGTGGGGCATCTACCGAAGGCACCCCTGGGCCGTTCGGGTGCGCGCAGGCGGGGCTCGGCGAGGGCGCCGTCATTCCGTTCCTCGGACCGGTCGGAGCCCGGCCCCCCGTGCGGGGCGAACCGCGCCCTCAGCCCCCTGTCGTGGAGGACGGGTGCGAGGACGGGTGCCCGGTCACAGCTCCCACGTGGTCCCGTAGCGCCCGGTCAGTTCGCGCACGTCCTCCGCCGACAGGACGGAGTACCCGCTCCCCCGGAGCGAGACGACGATGCGCGAGGCCTCCTCCAGTTCGACGGCGCCGTCCAGGGCGGCCGCCGGATCCGCCGCCGCCACGAGCGAACCGTGGTTGGCGAGCAGGGCGGCACGGAAGGTGCCGGGCAGGTCGGAGAGGTTCAGGGCGAGCCGTTCGCTGCCCGGAGCCGCGTACGGAACCAGGGGCGCCTGACCGACCCGCATGACGAGGTAGGGCGTGACCGGCGGGAGCGCGGACGAGGCCGACCAGGCGGGTAGGCAGGAGGCCGCGGTCGCGTGGGGCGAGTGCAGGTGGACGACGGCGCGGGCGTCCCCGACCCGCCTGTACATCGCCAGGTGGAGCGGATACTCCTTGGAGGGCGGCGGTCCGGAGAGGTGCTCCCCCGCCCGGTCCAGGACGGCCAGATCCTCGGGGTCCAGGTCCCGGAGGGAGACCCCGGTGGGGCTCATGAGGGTGTGGGCCCCCACGCGCACGGACACGTTGCCGGAGGCTCCGGGGCTCAGCCCCAGGTCGACGGCGCGGCGCCCCGCCTCGCACAGTTGCCGTGCGGCCTCGCGTGATTCGCGGTTCACCGGTCTGCCTCCCAGGCGCGGACGAAGAGGTCCTCGCGGCCGAAGTTCCCGGACTTGAGCATGAGGTGGATGTCCTGGCCGTCGCGCTGTCCGAGCATCCACGCGACGCCGGGGTCGACCTCGGGTCCCAGCGCCAGGGAGGCCACCCCGAGGCGCTGCACGACGGCCCCGCTGGTCTCGCCGCCCGCCACGAGGAGCGACCTGGTTCCCGCGGCCACCAGGCGCTCGGCGATCTCGGCCAGTGCCTCCTCGATGAGCGGGGCGTCGGCGGTGTCGACGACGTCCTCGGGGGACGCGGTCGCGTACACGACGAAGGGGGTGTCCCCGGCCTCCAGCGCGGGGGCCACCGCGCCGGACACGGCCGCCTCGAAGTCCTCCCGCAGGTCGGCGGGGCGCAGCTGGTGTCCCCCTCCGACCGCGAGTGCGTGGCGGACCTGGCCCTGGGTGGCCCGCGAGGCACTGCCGGAGAGCACGACGCGCGGACCGTCGGGGAGGGTGAGCGGCGTGCGCCCGCAGGTCCGCGGGCCCGTGAGCTCCTGGGCGAGGGCACTGCCGCCGGTGAGCAGCCGCAGGTCCTCCGTCGCGCGGGCGAGGGTGGCGAGGTCGGCGTCGGTCAGGGCGTCGACGACCACGAACCGGGCCCCGGCCCCGGCCGCCCGCCCGATGGCCTCGCGCACTGCTTCGGGTCCCCGGGCCACGGTCGGCCAGGACACCAGGGCGACGTCGGCCTCCCCTCCGCCGACCTGCGGGGCGAGCAGGCGCAGGAGGTTCGAGTCGGTCATGGGCGTGAGCGGGTGGTGGCGCATCGGGGACTCGTCGAGGGGGTCGTCCCCCACGAAGAGGTGGCCCCGGTAGACGGTGCGCCCGTTGGCGGGGAAGGCGGGCGCGACCACGGTGACCGGCTCTCCGAGGGCGTCGAGGACCGCCTCGGCGACCGGGCCGATGTTGCCCGCCGGGGTGGAGTCGAACGTCGAGCAGTACTTGACGTAGAAGCGTTCGCACCCCGCGCTCCGCAGACGCGCGAGGGCGCGCAGTGAGACCGCGACCGCCTCGTCGACGGGCATGGTGCGCGACTTCAGGGCGACGACGAGGGCGTCGGCGCCGTCGGCGGTGTCCCCGTCGTGGGGCGCGTCCGCGCCCAGCACGACGGTGGTCCGGTAGCCGGCGGACGTGAGGGCGAGCGCGACGTCGGTCGCGCCGGTGAGATCGTCGGCGATCGCGCCGAGGGTCGCCATGGGTTCTCCGTAGGTTGTCAGGTGGTCGGGGCCGGTCCCGGGCACCGTAGCCGGACGGCCGCGTGCCAGGGACCGGCCCCGTGCGGGTGGTGCTAGACGACGCCGGTCGCGATCATGATGTTGAGGACGAGGAAGCCGGTGACGCCGGAGATGACCGAGGCGACGCCGATGGAGCGGATGCCCTGGCCCACCGTCATGTTGGACAGCGTCGTGGTGACCCAGAAGCCGGAGGAGTTCGCGTGCTTCATGATCTGGGCCCCGGTCGCGCAGGCCAGGTACACCACGAGCGGTTCGAGGCCGAGCGCGGGCAGCAGCGGCTGCATGATGGCCGCCGAGGTCATGACGCCGAGGATGTTGGAACCGGTGATGGTGCACACCGCAGCGGCGATGAGGAACGGGATGATCACCGGGGACAGCCCGGTGCTCTCGATGGTGGTCGCGATGTTCTCGGCCACCCCCGTCTCCCTGATGATGGTGGCGAGGGCGCCGCCGACGCCGGTCAGCGCCAGGGGCATCGCGGCGACCTTCAGTCCGGCCTCGAACAGGTCGTTCAGGGTGGACTTGTCGCGCCAGCGTCCGCGGAACAGCGGCAGGGCCAGCACACACGCGATGAACAGCGCCATCGTCGGCTCACCGACGAACAGGACGGCGTCGGTGGCCCACGCCCCCTCCGGGAGGGCGGGGCCCGCCAGCGAGGCGAAGACGATGAGGAGGATGGGGGCCAGGATGGGCAGCAGTGAGCCCGCCAGGCCGACCCGGTGCGGTGCGCCGTCCTCGACGGAGGTCGCGGCGGCGTCCGTGCCGCCGGAACCGGTGCCCGTGGCGGAGCCGGCGCCCCCACCTGTGGGGGCGGGTGCGTCCGGGCCGCCCACCAGGTGCTCGACGAACTCCGGCTTGGGCGGCACGTGCGTCTTGGTCCGCGACAGGTAGATCGTCGCGGTGATCACGCCGGGGACCCCGACCATGAGGCCGTAGAGGATGGCCTCGCCCATGCCGACGCCGAGCAGGGACGCCGAGGCGAGCGGACCGGGGCCGGGAGGGACCACCGAGGTCATGACGTAGGCGCCGAGGTACAGGATCGGGCCGAGCTTCATCATCGAGATGCCCGTGCGGTAGGCGAGGGCGGAGACGATCGGGATGAGCATGACGACGGCGGTGTCGGCGATGAGGGGGATGCCGAGGACGGTCGACGCGAGGGCGATCGCCCAGGGCACCTTGTTCCTGGAGAACAGGCTGAGGGCGGATTCGGTGATCTTCAGGGCTGCGCCGCTCAGTTCGAGCATCTTGCCGAGGACGCAGCCGAAGATGATGAGCAGACCGACACTGGCGAGGGTGTTCCCGAAGCCGGTCGTGACGAGTTCGATGGTCCCGGTACCGCCCATGCCCAGGACGATGCCCAGGGCCACGACCACGATGAACAGCGTGGCCACGGGGTGGACCTTGAACCGCGCGATGAACAGCACGAGGACGGCGATGGCGGCGACGAACGCCAGCAGGATGTAGATGTCCGACATGTCACTGGGTCCTAACGTTCACAGGTGGGTGCGTGTGTGACGCCAGGCGTCCAGGAGGGAGGCGCTGGGGTCCGCCAGGTCGTCGAGGCGGACGAGTTCTCCGGCGGCGACGTCGCGGGCGAGCGTGGTGTGGGCGGCCAGGTACAGCGGCGCCACGTCCTCGGGCGCCTGCGCGGCGTCCAGCAGGACGGGGGCCACGCCCCGGACGTCGTGGTGGTGCCCGCCCATGTCGAGCCGGGTACCCCTGGCGAGGTGCCCCTCGGCCCGCCCGGCGAGGATCGTGTGCGGGGCCGGGTGGCGTGTGGTCACCGGGCGGCGGCGGTCGACGGCGTCGAGCAGGCTCAGGGGGGTCTCGACACCCATGAGGTGGTAGGGCAGGTAGAGGCAGGCGTAGCGTCCCGAGCGGGAGACCACGTGGCCCTTCTGCGCGAGGAGGCCCCAGGAGACGGGGTCCCCGGTGCGGACGACGACGAAGACCCCTCCGGCGAAGGAGGCCTCCTCGGGCAGGCGGAGCACGCTGAAGACGTCCACGGCGCCGGGGCCGCCGAGGATGCCCCCGTCGTCGGCGAGGGAGTAGACGTCGGCCAGTTCGGCGACCCGGGCGACCGGGTAGTGCAGTGCCTCCACGTCCGGGACGAGGCCCGTGTTGTTCGCGACGACGCCCATCTCGCAGTAGTCGGCCGCCGCCGAGCGCTGGAGGCGGTCGACGGCCCGGGCGCGCGCGGCGAGCGTGGCGGGCACGTCCTCCCCCAGGGTCAGCAGGTCCGCCAGTTCGGGGGCGTCGATCTCCTGGTCGAGTTGGCGCACACGCCCCGTTGAGGGGTCGAACACCAGGTCGTACTCACCGGACTTGCCGATCGCGACGACGTCGAGCCCGAGGAGGCGGGCGCGCTCGTACCACTCGATGAGGTTGGCGGGCTGGTCGCCGATCCCGGGCGTGTACACGACGCCCCGGGCCCTGGCGGCGTCGGCGAGGAAGACCCCGGCGACCGAGTCGACCTCCTTGGAGACCATCACCACGTGGTGGCCCGCCTCGATGGCGGTCCGCGCGGCCGCGGCCCCCGCCTCCGGGCTGCCGGTGGCCTCGACGAGCACGTCGTAGTCGGCCCCGGCGAGGAGGTCCGCGTCGGCGATGACGGCGATCTGGCCGTCGGCCAGCGCGGACACCTCGTCCGGACCGGTGCACACCCTGAGGTCGTCGGGGGCGTAGCCGAGTTCGGCGCACAGTGCGACCGTCCCCTCGGCGTCCAGGTCGCACAGCACCGAGGGGTGCAGGCGGTCCATCCGCAGTGTCTGGGCGAGCAGTGTGCGCGCGAAACCGCCCCGCGCCCCGGTGAGGGCGTAGCGCACGGGTGGCGGAGGTGTGGCGGTGGTGTCGGTGCCTTGCATGGTTTCTCCTTCTTTCGCCTCGCGAGGGGCGCGTATGCGCAGGCCGCGAAGGCAACTCGCCATATTTAACACCCACGGAACATATGAGTCAACAATTTTCACGCTTCAGATCATCTGGTAACTATCGGTACCATGGTTCCTCTGGGTGGGCCCCTAAGGAGGACGATGATTCCGGCGCAACGGCGTGACCTGCTCCTGCGAGAGCTGCGCGGCACGGGAGTGCTGAGCGTGAAGGAGCTGTGCGACATCCTCGACGTCTCGCACATGACGGTGCGTCGCGACATCATGACACTGGAGGAGGAGGGGCGGGTCCGCTCTGTTCCCGGCGGTGTCGAACTGGTCTCCCAGGTGCGTTCGGAGCCGTCCTACCGGGACAAGTCGCGCGTGGACGTGGACGAGAAGCGGGCGATGGCACGCGCGGCGGCCACCCTGGTGAGCGAGGGGCAGACGATCTACCTGGACGCGGGGACGACCCTGGGACACCTCGTGCCGTCGCTGTGGAGCGTCACCGGCCTCACCGTCATCACGAACGACATCACCACCGCGGCCTCCCTCACCGACCACCCCGACGTGACGCTCTTCCTCATCGGCGGGCAGGTCGACCGCGAGAACCGCTCCTCCGTGGGTGACATCGCGGCGGCCACCATCTCCGAGTTCAACATCGACGTCGCCTTCGTCTCGACCAGCTCCTGGGACCTCGGCAGGGGGTCGACCACGCCGTCACGGGCGAAGGTGGCGGTCAAGCGCGCGGCCATGGCGGCGGCCTCCGCCTCGGTGCTCGTCGCCGGCGCGGACAAGTACGGCGCCTTCGGCACCTTCAAGGTCGCCGCGCTCACGAGCTTCGCGTCGGTGATCACCGACGACCGGCTCTCCGATTCGTCCGTGCGCGCGATCCGGGACCTGGGGGTCGACCTGGAGACCGTGACGCCGCGCAAGGACGGGGAGCCGGAGGCGGAGCCCGCCCCCGGTGCGGCACCGGCCCCGACCGCCTCCGCCTGACCTGCGGACCGCACGCGCACCGCCACCGGGGGCGGGTGCGCCCCCGGCTGTGCGGCGGCCCGCCCCTCCGACCGGGCGCCCCGGCTCCGCCGAGGGCCCGGACCGAGGGGCACGCCGGGTGCGGTGGGACCCGGTGGGCTACTCGTACTCCGTTCCGCCCTTGCGCGTCAGGTAGGCGTCGGACACGAACTTCGCGATCGCCCTCCCCCGCAGGACCTCGGATCCCCGCTCGCGCGCCGGTCGGACGACGAGGCCCTCACGCAGGTGCAGTGCGGCCCCGCTCAAGGTCTCCGGACCCTGCGCGGCCGCCAGGAGCACGGACTCGTCGTAGGGGCCGTCGTAGAGCTGCGGCGCCGCCCGCAGGCCCACCGACTCCAGGAGCTCCGGAAGGTCGACCGCGTCGACCCAGGTGCGGCCCCCTCCGACGTCCAGGGCGATGTCGAACACCGCGTAGCCGGGGGTCGCGCTGCGGCCGGTCTCGCCGTACCCCAGGTCCTGGACCCCCGAGCCGAACACCTCCCCGAACACGCCCACACGGGCCGCCCCGAACCGCTCGGCCACCTCGCGCGCCGCCTTCGCCACACCGTGTGCGGCCACCGCCCGCCAGTACAGGTTGTCCTCGGCGAACTTCAGTCCCAGCTGGCGCGCGCCCGAGCCCTTGGACGAGACGAACTCCTCCCCCGACTCCGCGACCAGGGTGAACAGGCACGCGGTTCCGTGGATCTTCTCCGTCGCCACGACCCGCTCCCCCGGGACGAAGGCGTCGGGGTAGCGCTTGACGTTCTCCACCTCGATCCACCGCATCAGGGCGGGCGCGGGCGCGAAATCGCCGCTCATGTGCAGGGGTACCTCCGGCACCCACTTGGTGATGCCGAGGTCTGCGGCGAAGTCGGTGCCCGTGCCGTGCGCCGCCGCCAGGTCGACGTCCGCCAGCAGCCCGGGGCGGCAGACGATGCCCTGTGACAGCTCACCCCGCAGGCGGATGGCCTTCACCCTGTTGCGTTTGGAGCCCGCGAGCCTGCCCGTGAGCCCCAGCTCGTCGATGAGGGCGTCGGGCAGCAGGGCGTTCTCGGGGACGTAGACCGCCCAGTCACCGGTCCGGTAGGCCCCCTTCGCCACGACCGCCCGGAACAGTCCCACCTGGGCGAGTTCCAGTGCGTCGGCGTCGGGGTGCGGGTGGATCGTGAGGCGCTCGGCGGTGACCCTCAGGGTGGACATGCTGTTCCTCCGTGGTGGGAAGCACCCTCGGACGGCGCCCCCTCTGCCGGTTCACCATGGACCGGCCGCGGCCTGTCCGGCAACACCTTTTCGGGATACTCCGACGCGGCGCCCGCGGATGTGCCGGTGCGTGACCTGGAGATTCGGCGCCTGAATTGCCCGGGTAAATGATCATCCGCCACTCGTCGCCGTTCCCGAAAAAAGGAGGGGCCCTTGTCACGGGGTCCTGGGAGACTTATATTCTTCACGTCGCACCACGGGTGCGGCGTCCCGGAATCGTTGGGAGGACGACACGATGAAGATGCCGTACTAGAACACGCCTTCTTCCTCCGCGAAAACGCGGAATGATCAACGGTCCGGGTCGGGGCGGCATTCCATCTTCGCCGCCCCGGCCCTTTGGGCGCGGAGGAGTTCGCGGTCCGCCGCCGTACAGCGAGAAGGGGATTCCGAGGACGCCCATGAAGTCTCTGGTGGTACGAGCGGTCACGAGGTCCCCCTACTGGCCCGTGCTCACCCATCCCCTCCTCCGACGCGTCCTCCCCGGCATCGGCGTGTCCGCGCTCGGCGGCGGGATGAGCTCCATCGCCGTGAGCTGGCTGGCCATGGAGCTGGCCCCCGCGGACCACCGCGCGGCCTGGGTGGCCGCCGCCGTCGCGGCGTACACCCTGCCCGGGGCGGTGGGCGCCTTCCTTCTCGGCGGGCTGATGAACGGCCGCAGCGGCGCCCAGCTGGCCGGCTGGGACGCCCTCCTCCGCGCCGGCGCGCTGGCGCTGATCCCCCTGGTCCACGCGCTGGGCTCGCTGAGCATCCTGCTGTACGTCGTGCTGCTGGGCCTGTCCTCGGTCCTGAGCGCCTGGGGCAAGGCCGGCCGTTACACGATGCTCTCCGAGCTCCTCGACAAGAAGGACCACCTGGCCGGGAACTCCGTCGTCAACGTGATGCTGGAGCTGTCCACGGTCATCGGCCCGCTCCTCGCCGCGATCGTCATCGCCAGGGGAGGGCCCGAGTACGTCCTGGCCCTCGTCGCGCTCTCCTTCGCCGTCCTCGCCGCGACCTACCGGTTCGCGATCCCCCGCGACCCCGACCAGGGCGGGGTCAGGGCCGGGGCGTCCCGTTCCGAGGGCTTCAGGGCCATCGCGCGCGACCCCGTGCTCCTGGGGCTGCTGGCGCTCTCGTTCGGCTTCTTCCTCTTCTTCGGCCCGTCGAGCGTGGCGATCCCCCTGTACGTCGTGGAGGACCTGGAAGCCTCGGCGGCCACCCTCGCGGGCTTCTACACGGCCTTCGGCATCGGCGCCGTCGTGGGTGCGCTCCTCACCGGCTACCTGCGGAACCTGCCCCTGATGCCCACCACGATCTGCATCGTCCTGGGGTTCGGCCTCGCGCTGGCACCGCTCGGGCTCGGCCTGCCCGTGGCCGTCTCCTGGATCTCCTTCGGTGTGTGCGGGCTCTTCTGGGGCCCGTTCCCCTCGACCACGACGGCCCTCTTCCAGGGGTCCGCGCCCGCGGCCGCCCTCCCGCAGGTACTGGCCGCCCGCGGCGCGGTCACCGGGGTCGCGGTCCCGCTCGGCGCCATGGCGGGGGCTCCGCTCGTCCTCATGGTCGGTGCGCAGGCCACCCTGCTCGCCTCCGCCGCCTGCCTGACCGCCCTGGGAGTGGCCGCCCTGATTCTCCGCGTGGTCCCACGGCGTTCCAGAAATCGTTCCCCCGAAGAGGCGGAGCAGGATATGCGGCCCTGACCCGGACCTGCGCACATACTTTCCGCCGAACCGGGGCGCGCCTTTCCCGGTTGTGAGAAGACCCCGGAAGAGGAGAATTCCATGGCCACCCTGATCATTGTCAACGTTCCCGAGGAAATGGTCGGTGACATCGGCAGGATTCCCGTGGAGAAGAGGCGGGCCTTCGGGCTCGGCGCGCAACGCATGCTGTGGTACGCCGAGGACGGCGACGTGCTGGTGCTGCCCTCTCCCCCGGGCCCGGACTTCATGGACCACGTGACCGGGCTGACGGGGACCCGTGCCTCGACCCTGCGGTTCGTGATCCCTCCCCCCGGCCGTTTCGGACCCGACATCCTCACCGCCGACCGCCTGGTCGACCCGGTCTTCCTCCGGGACCTGGCGAAGACCCTCGCGGACCGGCCCGTCGACCGGATCATCTGCACCTACAGCGACCTCGCCGTGACGGCCATGGCCTCGGCGGTCGGCGTGGAGGACGCCCTGCCGGGGCACGCCTTCAGCGCCCAGGGCGGGGACGCGCTGGTCAACAGCAAGGCGGTGTTTCGCGCGGTGGCCGCGGGAAACGGCATCCCCATCGCGCCCGGGGTGATCACGGACCGGACCGAGCACGCGGAGTCCGCGATCGAGTCCCTGCTGGCCGACGGGGCCGTCGTGATGGTCAAGCAGCAGTTCTCCGGGGGCGGCCTGGGCAACGAGATCCTCAGCAGGACCGACGGCGTCCGTGCGGCGGGGGCGGGGAGCGTGGTCGTCCTCGCCGACCGGGAGGCCGTGCAGGGGTACGTCTCCGACCGTTGGGAATGGCTCACGGGGCACAGGGGCCACAGCCTGATCATCGAGCGCTACTTCCCCGACTCCACGACGGTCTACGCGGAGTTCGTCGCCGAGGACGACGGCTGTGTGTTCCGCGGGGCCGGGGAGATTCTGATGGAGCCCGTGGCCACCGGCGAGGTCATCCCTCCCCAGTCCGTCCGGCCGGGGGAGGTCGCGGAACTGGTCGAGATCGGCCGCCGCGCGTGCGAGCCCTTCCGGGTGATGGGGTACCGGGGGACCCTGTGCGCGGACGCCATCCGGACCCCGGACGGCGAACTCCTCTTCACCGAGGTCAACGGCAGGCTCACGGCCTCCACACACCTGCACGTCAACCTGGTCGACCGGGTCGTCGGCCGGGAGCGCCGGGACGACCGCGTGTTCTTGGAGCGCGCGGGGCGGTGGGCCGTCCCCTCCTTCACCGAGGCGCTCCGCAGGCTCGCCGACGCGGGACTCGGCTACGACCCGCGCTCGGGGCTGGGCATCGTGGTCACCGCCGACTACGCGGCGGTCACGGGCCGGGTGACCTACTGCGCGATCGCGAAGGACCTCGACGCCGCACGCTCTCTGGAGGAGCGTGTCGAGACCCTGCTGAGCGATCCGGCGTCCTGAGGAACCCGGCCCCGTCGACCCACGGGGGGCGGCCCCGGGGGGCCGCCCCCCCCCGGGGCGGGCCCCCCCCCCCCCCCGGAAAACAGGGCGCGGCCCACCCCCC
>NZ_JBHXQY010000150.1:0-10392 GCF_042716955.1 Nocardiopsis sp. NPDC058631
CCCCCCAAGGGGTGCGGCCCGTCCGCTGCACGTCTGCTCCGGCTCCTACTGCCACTGCGACGGATAGAAGTCCTGCGGCCGGAAGACGAAGCCGTCCGGTATCTCGGGGATCTCCGGCGGATCCTCCGTACCGGAAGGCGGACCCGGGGTGTCCCCCGTGGGCTCCTCCGTACCGGGAGGCGGATCCGAGGCCGCCGGGGCCGTCGCGATCGTGACGGTCACCGAGGTGTCCGGCGCGACCATCTGCGTTGCCTCGGGCGACTGGGAGATGACCGTGCCCTCCGGCTCGTCCCCTGTCTCCTGCTCCTGGAACGAGCCGGTCAGCCCCACCTGGCCCAGAGCGGACTCCGCCCCCTCCCGGGTCATCCCGCGCAGGTCGGGCACCGCCACCTGGTCGGGGCCGGAGGAGATGTACAGCGTGATCGCCGTGTCGGGGGCGGCGTCGTCCCCCGCCGGCGGGTCGGTACCGATGGCGTTGCCCTCGGCGACGGAGTCGTCCGCACGCTGTTCCGGGGAGACGTCCTCGAAGCCCGCCTCGCCCAGCGTGCTGATGGCGTCGGCCTCGCTCTGCCCCTCCACCGAGGGGATCGAGACGGCGTCCGGCCCGGAGGAGATGATCAGGACGATCTCCTCCGTCACCGCCACCTCGCTGTCGGCCGCGGGGTCGGTCTCGATGACCGTGCCCTCCTCGACCTCCTCGTCGGCCTGCGCCTCGGTGCCGATGTTCTCGAAGCCCGCCTCCGTGAGGGCCGACCGGGCCTCCTCCTCCGTGGAACCGGCGACCGACGGCACCGCCACCGTCTCCGGATCCGAGGACTGCCTGCTCATCAGGAAGAACATCAGGATCAGGGAGGCGACCACGCCGACGCCGAGGAGCACCCACAGAGCGGCCTTGCCCGCGCCGCCCTTCTTCTGGTCGTCGTACCGGTCGTCGTCGTAACGGTCGTACTCGTCGTCGTAGTCGCCGTACCGGTCGTTCTCGGGCAGTGCCGTCGTGGCCCCGCCGGCCATCGCCATGGTGCCCGCCTGGGTGGGCATGCCCGCCAGACCGCGCTGGATGTCCGCACGCATCTCGGCGGCGTTCTGGTAGCGCTCCTCGCGGTCCTTGGTCATCGCCCGGAGGGTGATGTCCTCTAGCCAGTCGGGGATCTGCGGATCCACCTCGGTCGGCGGCACCGGGTCCTCGCGCACGTGCTGGTAGGCGATCGACACGGGGGAGTCACCGGTGAACGGCGGACGGCTCGTGAGGAGTTCGTAGAGCACGCAGCCCGTCGAGTAGATGTCGCTGCGGGGGTCCACCCGCTCACCGCGCGCCTGCTCGGGCGACAGGTACTGGGCGGTACCGATGACCTGGGAGGCCTGGGTCATGGTCGCCTGGTCGTCGTTCATCGACCGGGCGATGCCGAAGTCCATCACCTTGACCTCGGCGTTGCGGGTCAGCATCACGTTCGCGGGTTTGATGTCCCGGTGGACGATCCCGTTGTCGTGGCTGTACTCCAGCGCCTTGAGGATGCCGTCGACCAGCTCCGCCGACCGCTCCGGCAGGAGCTGGCGGTCGTCGTCCAGGAGTTCCTTGAGGGTGCGCCCGTCCACGTACTCCATGACGATGTAGGGGATGGACACCCCCTCGACCATGTCCTCGCCGGTGTCGTACACGGCGATGATCGCCGGATGGTTCAGGGAGGCGGCCGACTGTGCCTCACGTCGGAACCTCGCCTGGAACACGTGGTCGCGTGCCAGGTCGTGTCGAAGGGTCTTGATGGCGACGAGCCGGTCGAGCCGCAGGTCGCGCGCGCGGTAGACCTCGGCCATGCCGCCGCGCCCGACGACGACGTCGAGCTCGTAGCGTCCGCCAAGGAGCCGGGGCTGGGACATGTCGTGCACTGATCCTTGTGTCTTCCGGAAGCCGCCCGTGGGCCGCCGCCTACCCTGAGAGTTTCTCGCTCACTGCCTCGGTACCGAGATGCTGTCGGGAGGGCCCTCTCCGCTGTCCCCCGGGTCACCCGGGTCCGTGGGCGGTGTTTCCTCCTCGCCGGGCACCTCCTCCTCTTCCTCCGACCCGTCGTCCTCACCGTCCTCGGGAGGATCGCTCTCCTCCTCGTCCTCCCCGGGAGGGGGTGACTCGGTCTCCGCGGACGCCTCGGTCTCCGGAGACCAGTTCGGCTGGTCGTTGGGCACCACGGGCACGTCCACCGGAGCGGACTCCTCCGGTTCCTCCGAGGGTGTGGAGGACGGTGAAGGACTCGTGGCCGGGGGATCCACGGAGTCGCCCATGGGATCCGCCTCGCGGTTGCCCCCGTAGAGGAACCCGGCCAGTACCGCAGCGACGATCAGGAGGGTCGCCGCGACCGCTGCGAGGACCACGGGGCCGCTGACCCTGGGTTCTGAGGCCCTGGCCAGCCTAGCGGAGTCCTCTTCCTCCACAGGGGCCACGGCGGCCTGACCGGCGGTTCGACGTGACACCGGCCCCGTCCCGGGGCCGGTGACCGCACCCACGACCATGGTCTGCGCCATGCCGCTGAACCCCGTGGAGGGGGTCGGCGGCCCGGTGCCGGCGTTGGAGCGGATGACCGCGGCCAGGTGTGCGACCTCGCTGGCGGAGCCGGGCCGGTCCTCGGGCTCCTTGAGGAGGAGGGAGGTCACCAGGTCGTCGATGTCGGCGGGGATGTCGTCGGGGAGTTCCGGCGGTTCGTCGCGGGTGTGCGCGAGAGCGAGCGCGATCGGGCTGTCGCCGGTGAACGGCGGGGTCCCGGCCAGGCACTCGTAGGCCACCACGCCGAGCGCGTACAGGTCCGAGGCCGAGGTCGCCGGGCGGCCCGAGGCCTGCTCCGGCGAGATGTACTGGGCCGTTCCCATGACCATGCCGGTCTGGGTGAGGGTCACCGACATGTCGCCGCGGGCGATACCGAAGTCGGTGAGCTTGAGCTGCCCGGTCGGGGTGACCAGCAGGTTGCCCGGCTTGATGTCGCGGTGCACCACCCCGCGGGCGTGCGCCGCGGCCAGGGCCTTGGCCGCCTGGCAGACGAAGTCCAGGGTCTGGTCCGGGCTGAGGTGGCCCTGTTCGCGCAGGACCTGGGAGAGGGGGTCGCCGACCACGAGTTCCATGATCAGGAAGGCGCGGCCGTCCTCCTCGCCGTAGTCGAAGACCTGGGCGATCCCGGGGTGGGAGAGGCCGGCGGTGATCCGGCCCTCGGTGCGGAACCGCTCCCTCGCGGTGGGCTCCGCCATCTGCGAGGGGTGGAGGAGTTTCACCGCGACGGGCCGGTTGAGCAGGGTGTCGGTGGCCTTCCAGACCGTACCCATGCCGCCGGATCCCACCTGCTCCTCCAGGCGGTAACGGTCGCTCAGAACGGTCCCGGTGAGATCACCGGGACCGTTCCGCGAAGACGGCTCGTAGGCACTCACTACTGAACCACTGCCTCCATCATCTGACGGGCGATCGGAGCGGCGAGCTCGTTTCCGCTCCCACCGCCGAACTCGACGACGACCGCGACGGCGACCTGCGGGTCGTCGGCGGGGGCGAAACCGATGAACCAGTTGTGGGTGCTCTCCGTGCCGGTCTCGGCGGTACCGGTCTTGCCGGCCACCTGGACGTTGGAGATCGCCGCGTTGGTGCCCGAACCGCCCTCGCCGGTGACCAGGACCATCATTTCGGTGAGGTCCTCGGCGGTACTGGCGCTGACGGCCTGGGAGTAGCTCTCGGGACTGGTCTGCGTGATCACGGACAGGTCCGAGTCGCGGACCGAGTCCACCACGTAGGGTCGCATGACCTCACCGTCGTTGGCCACACCGGCGGCGACCATCGCCATCTGGAGGGGCGTCGACTCGACGTTGGACTGGCCGATGCCGGCGCGCCCGAGGATGTTGCGGTCCTCCTCCACCGGCGCGAAGCTCGGGGTCACGCCGAGGGGGATCTCCAGCTCCTCCTCCTCCGCCGGGTTGAACCCGAACGCGGTGGCCTGCTCGGACAGGGCGTCGCCGCCCATCTCGATCGCCCAGTTGGCCATCGAGGTGTTGCACGAGATCTGGATGGAGTGCGCCAGGGTGTCGGGCTGGCCGCCGTTGCAGGTTCCGCCCGGAGTGGCGTTGGGCAGGTCGTGCCCCAGCGACAGCCGGTCCGGCGCGTCCATGGTGCTGTCCGGGCCCGCGTCCAGGTGCTCGATGGCCGCCGCGGCCGTCACCACCTTGAACGTCGACCCCGGGGGGTAGCGCTCGTTGAGGGCCCGGTTGAGCAGCGGCTTGCGCGGGTCGTTCTCCAGCTCCACGTAGTTGTTGGTGGCGTCCTCCAACTCGCTGATGCTGACGACCTCGTTGGCGTCGTAGGAGGGATAGGACACCGCGCCCAGGACCGCCCCGGTGTCGGGGTCGAGCGCGACGGCCGCGCCGTTCTTGTCGCCCAGACCGGCGAAGGCCTCGTACCCGGCCTCCTGCACCGCGGGGTCGAGGGTCAGCTGGACCTGAGCGCCCTCCGGCTCGCGGCCGGTGATGATGTCGCGGAAGTTGCGCACGGCCAGGCGGTCGTCGGAGCCGTCGAGCAGGGTGTTCTCGGAGTCCTCGACACCGGAGGCGCCGTAGGTGCGGAAGGACCCGACGATCGGCGTGTACAGGCCGCCGCCGGTGTACTCGCGCTGGTACCGCGCGGGCTCCCCCTCGGGCGAGATGTTCTCCGAGAACGCGACGTTCTCCCCCGCGACCTGGATGGGGCCGCGCGGTTCGCTGAGGCGCTCGCTGTAGGTGCGCCGGTTGAGCGGGTCGGCCCGGATGGCGTCCGCCTGGAACCCCTGGACCCAGGTGATGTTGAGCATCAGGATCCCGACCAGGATCAGGGCGAAGACGCTCAGCCTGCGGATGGGTGTGTTCATCGTCGGATCACCTGGGTCGCGCCCTCGTCCTGGATCGACTGCGGTGCCGGGCGGCGCGCGTTGTCGCTGATACGGAGCAGGATGCCCATCATGATCCAGCTCGCCATCAGCGCCGAACCGCCTGCGGCCATGAACGGTGTGGTGGAGCCGGTGAGCGGGATGACCCGGGAGATGCCGCCCAGCACGATGAAGACCTGGTAAGCCAGGACGAACGCGATACCGCTCGTCAGGAGCTTGTTGAACGGTCCGGTCGCGGCGAGGGCGATGCGCATGCCGCGCTCCACCAGGAGGCCGAGGACCATGAGCACCGCCAGCAGGCCGGTCAGACCGAGCTCCTCGCCGATGGACGCGAGGATGAAGTCGCTGTCCGCGGCGAAGGTGTCGTGGGCCTGGCCGCCGCCGATGCCGGTGCCGAAGAGTCCGCCGTAGGCCATCCCGACCAGGCCCTGCACCAGCTGCTGGCTGCCGCCGACCTCCTCGTACACGGCCTGGTCGAACGCGTTGATCCAGATGTTGAAGCGGGCCCGGACGTGCCAGAAGAGCATGTAGGCGATCGTCGCGCCGGCCGCGAACATGACCAGGCCGATGGTCACCCACGAGGAACGCTGGGTGGCCACGTACAGCATGGCCAGGAACGTGCCGAAGAGCAGGAGGGAGGTGCCCAGGTCGCGCAGGACCACCAGCATGCCGATGGCCAGGAGCCAGCCGACCAGGATGGGGGCCAGGTCGCGGGCGCGGGGCAGCTCGATGAGGGTGAAGCGGCCGAGTTTGATCGGCTTGCTGACGATCTGGAGCACCTGCCGCTTGCTCATCAGATAGGACGCCAGGAAGATCACCAGGGCGATCTTGGCGAACTCCGAGGGCTGCATGGTGAACGGGCCGATCTTGATCCACAGCTGGGCGCCGTAGACGGCGTGGCCCAGGCCCGGGATGATCGGGAGCATCAGCAGGACGATCGCGACCAGGGCGCTGATGTAGGTGTAGCGCTGGAGGACCCGGGGGTCCTTCAGGAAGACGATGATCAGGAAGCAGCAGATCAGGCCGACACCGGTCCAGACCAGCTGCATGCCGACCCCGACGCCCTCGATGTTCTCCTCCCTGGCGGCGTTCAGCCGCCAGATCATCGCCACGCCGATCCCGTTCAGGAACAGGGCGCACGGCATGATCAGGGGGTCCGCGTAGGGGGCGAGGAAGCGCATCGCCACGTGCGCGACGGCGGAGAGGGCGCCGAAGGTCAGGCCGACGGTCCACATCGCACCGGGGACCTGGCCGTTGAGGTTGATGCCGGCGATCGCGATGCCCGCCATCGTGATGAAGATCGCGATGACGGTGAGGACCAGTTCGGCGTTGCGCCGTTTGACCGGGGGCAGCGCGGTCGGCGCCTCCGGTGCTGACGTGCTGCTCAAGCCGACCTCACCCGGACCCTTCCTCGGTGCCGGACCGGCCGGGGTTCTGTTCGAGCCGCTCGACGCTCTGCCGCGCGGCCTCCAGGCTCTCCGCGGGCATGGTGTCCTCCACGCTGTTGCGGCTGGAGTCGGTCAGGGAGTCGAGGGCGATCTCGGTGTCCTCCAGCTCGTCCGACAGGCTGAACCCGGCGATGTCGGTGTTGATGCCCTGGTAGATCGCGACGTTGCCGCTGGAGGACGGGCCCACGTAGTACTGGCTGTCCACGTACTGGCGGCCGAAGTAGTAGGTGGCTCCGGCGACGACGGCGACCACCACGACGAACACCAGGATCATCGGCCACCACCGCTTGGCGCGGTACTCGCCCTGGGGTTCCGAACGGCCCCGCCGGTCGGCCGGCGGGGCCTCGTAGTCGTCGTACGGCTCCTGGAAGGCGGACTCGCCCGGGGCGTCGTCCCGGACGGGGTCCATCTCCGCGGTGTCGCCGCTCGTGCCGCGCAGTTCCTGGGCCCGTCTGGCGGGGGAGTCGTTGTCCTGTTCCACGTCGTCGGAGTGCTGGTCTGCGGCGCCGACGACCTGGGCGGAGGGCGTGGGCCCCTCGCGGTCGGTGTCGGTCTCGATGACGTCGGCGACGACCACGGTGATGTTGTCCGGCCCGCCCCCGCGGATGGCCAGCTCGATGAGCTTCTTGGACGCACCGCGCGGGTCGGACTCGGTCGCCAGGGTCTCGTGGATGGTCTTCTTGCTGACCACCCCGGAGAGCCCGTCGGAGCAGAGCATGTAGCGGTCGCCGACCTTGGCGTCGTTGATCGAGATGTCGGGGTCGACAGGGCTCTTGCCGTCCAGGGCGCGCAGGATGAGGGATCGCTGCGGGTGCGTAGCGACCTCCTCCTCGGTGATCTTCCCCTCGTCCACCAGGGTCTGCACCAGGGTGTGGTCGTGGGTGATCTGCTCGAAGCGGGGACCGCGCAGCAGGTAGGCGCGCGAGTCGCCGATGTGGATGAGCGCCACCCGGGACCCGGACCACAGCATGGCCGTCAGGGTGGTGCCCATGTTCTCCAGCTGCGGCTCCTCCATGATCCGGCGGGAGAGGGAGACGTTCGCCTGCTCGACGGCGTGCTGGAGGGCCTCGGGCATCTCGTCTGACTTGTGGGTCTCGGAGTCGAGGCGGCGGATCGAGGAGATCGCGATGGAGCTGGCCACCTCGCCGCCCGCGTACCCACCCATGCCGTCGGCCACAGCGAGGAGGTGCTGACCGGCGTAACCGGAGTCTTCGTTGCCTTCGCGGAGGCATCCAACATCGGAGTACGCCGCGTATCGGAGAGCGATTGTCATTTGCGCAGTTCCAGGACGGTTTTGCCGATACGGATGGGCTGACCCACCGTGATGGGCTGGGGGCGGTTCAGCTTCTGCTGGCCGAGGTAGGTGCCGTTGGTCGAGTTGAGGTCTTCGACGAACCAGCGGCCGTTCTCGGAGTAGACGCGCGCGTGGCGGCCCGAGGCGTAGTCGTCGGTGATGACGAGCGTCGAGTCGGGGGCGCGTCCGATGGTGATGGGCTGGGAACCCAGGTTGACGGTGGTGCCGGAGAGGGAGCCCTGCGTCACGGCCAGCACCGTCGGCTCGTTGCGGCGCTGGCGCTGCGGCCGGGCCGAGGAGTGGGAGGGGGTGGGCGTCTCCCGGCGCTGTGCGGGGCGGGGCCCGGGCCGGGGCTTCTTCCGCGGTTTCTTCTTGGACGGGCCGAAGAGGTCCGTGCGAATGACGCCGACCGCCGTGAGGACGAACAGCCAAAGCACCGCGAGATACGCGATCTTGATCAATATGAGGGTCAAGTTGGACATCGAACTGCTCTTCAGCCCCTGTCGTGCTTCGGCCGGGGTAGCGGTCATCGGCGCCGCCACCGTGTCTTCCCCACCTTCGGGTCGGTGAGTGTCGAGGTCGCTGGTCGCGGCCTGCGGCCGCGCTCTGTGTGCCCGATCGGTCAGGTCTTCGCGGAGACTACCCTCCCGGCCGGATATCCGACACAGGTCGGTATCGTCCTGCCCCCGGGCCACGACCTGTCAGACGCCGACGGAACGGGGTTGGTTGTGGTTCGTGCCGGGCCTGACCGGTCGATTGTGGCGGGGCTCTCAGTCGCGTCGGAACGTCATGGTGGTGCGGCCGAGGCTGATCCTGCTGCCATCCACCAGACGGGCCTGCCTGACCTGCTGTCCGTTGACGAAGGTTCCGTTCGTGGATCCCTTGTCCACCAGGACGGCCTCGTCGCCGTCCAGCCGGATCTCGACGTGGTGACGGGAGACACCGTTGTCGACCAGTCGCAGGTCGCAGTCGGTGCCGCGTCCCAGAAGGGTCACCGGGGTCGTCAGTTCGAAGGACTGCTGCGAGCCGTGGCTGGCGATGCTGCCCTCCGCCGTGGCGCCGCCCGGGGAGATCAGCAGGCGCGGACGTCCGCTCTGCTGCTGGCCTCCGGACGCGCCGGGGTCGCCGACGGGCTGCCGGACCTCCCCCTCCGGGCCCACCATGGTGCCGCGCACGACGCCGGAGCGGATGCGGAAACGGCCGGTCTTGAGGCCGTCGTCGGACCTGAAGTGGACGCGGACCGGACCGACGAAGGAGTAGCCCTGCTCCGTCGCGTAGTCACGGGCGAGCTTGGACAGTTCCTGGCCGAGGCTGTCGGCGTAGACTTCGAGCCGCTCCTTGTCGCTGGTCGCGAGTTCGACGATGAAGTCGTTCGGGACCAGGGTGCGGCCCTGGGCGACGATGGCTGCCCGCTCGTCCATCTCACGCTGGACGGCGCTTGCCACCTCGACCGGCTGGAGCTCGGACTTGAAGGCCATCGCGAAGGTGCCTTCGATCATCCCCTCGAGCCTGCGCTCGAAGCGTTGGAGCACTCCCACGAGGTACCTCCCTTTTGTACTCCACTTCTTATGTGTAGACGATCGTAACCGGGTCGGAGTGCCCCTGGTTTCAGGCGCACCCCTGGGAGGGGGTCCGGGGAACCCTCCGGAGAGGGGCCGAAACCGGTGTGCGACCCGCGTTCAGACCGTGCTAGCCTTATCCATGTCGCCAGGGGAAACGGACGAAAAGCCCGGATCACCTGGCCACACAACTGAATGCGAGTCATCCGGGCGGGTGGCGGAACGGTAGACGCGCACGGTTCAGGTCCGTGTGTCCGAAAGGATGTGAGGGTTCAAATCCCTCCTCGCCCACTTTAGCCGAAGCGGCCCCGGTCACGAGTACAGCTCGTGACCGGGGCCGCTTCGCTGTTGCCCCGGAGGCGTTCCGGGCGGCCGATACGGGGCCGGCCGGACGGAGATCGTGAACCGATCGTCACCGGGCGCCCGTGCTTCTCCGCGCCCGGGGCGGAGCCGGGTGGGGCGCAGCCCCCGGACGACCGCCTTCGGGGCCGGTCGCCCCACGGGCGGGACGGGTCTGATGGGACACTCCGTGCGTGGGAATCACCGAACGACTTCACGAGATCGGGCGACCGCTGGTCGCCGAGCAACTGGCGCACCCGACCGTCGCGGGCATCTCCCGGGGGGACCTGGACGACCGCGCGTTCCGCTACTGGCTGGAGCAGGACCACCTCTACCTGCTCGACTACGCGCGCGCCTTCTCCCGGCTGGCCTGGCAGGCCCCCGACGGCCACCTCGCCGACCTGGTCGGCATCGCGCACAGCACCCTCAACGGGGAACTGGAACTGCACCGCTCCCTCTCCGGGGAGTTCGGGGCGGACCTGACCACGAAGGACAAGGGGCCGGCCTGCGCCGCGTACACGTCGTGGCTGCTCGACGCCGCCGCCGACTACCGGGACGGGCTCGCCGCCGTCTACCCCTGCATGTGGGGCTACAACCAGCTGGGGCTGGAGCTCGCCGGGAGCCGCCCGGAGGAGCCGCGGTACCGGCGGTGGGTCGACACCTACGCCGACCCGGACTTCACGCTGCTGACGCGGCGGTACGGGCGGATGCTGGAGGAGGCCGACCCCGACCCGGACCGCGCTGAGCGCCTCTTCCTGGAGGGCATGCGCCACGAGGTCGCCTTCTGGGACACCCCCTTCACCTCCTGACCCCGCGTGTGCTCCGAGGCGGGAGGGACGGCGAGGGGGAGCCGGGCCGCACGGCCCGGCTCC
>NZ_JBHXQY010000151.1:0-10312 GCF_042716955.1 Nocardiopsis sp. NPDC058631
ACACAGGAATCCGACACGAACTCCTTACGTTGACAAACCCCCGCATTGACGACACCGAGTCATAAAATCGGCAGGTCGTCAGTTCTCACGGAGAACACGGGGGAAACGTCCATGGTGTCGTCGACCCGGCTGGCCGCCGTCGCGGCCGTCATCGCGCTCGGCTTCACGGCCCTCGGCTGTGGCGCCACCGGAGACCGCGTACCCGCCCCGACCGGTGGCGGACAGGAGTCCTCCGCGCCCACGGCGCGGCCACCACAGGCACCGGACCCCTCGGCCGAGACGCTCTCGGGGGAGGCCGAACCCCACCCCGCCCCCGGCGTCGGCCCCGGTGTCGACCCCGTCGGCGAGCCGCTGTCCGCGCCCGGCCCCGCCGCCGAGGAACCCGCCCCCGCCCCCGCCCCCGCCCCCGGACCCCGGGACGCGGCCGAGGGTGCCGTGACGGCGTACGTGGAGGCGCTCGCCTCGGGCGACCCCGCCCGCATGGCCGGGGGGTTGGAGCACGCGGCCGAGGACTCGGTCGCCCACGACTACCTCGCGCACCAGGTGTCCCTCGCCCGTGCCCGGGCCGACGGGGGCCTGCCCGCCGCGGCCTCCGAGGCGGAGCGCACCGCCGACGGCTACGAACTGTGCCGCTCGAAGGGTCGGCGGAGCGAGCCGGCCTGCTCCGCCTACGACGCTTTCACCGGGGCGGACGGGCTGGTCGGCGGCCTGCGCGTGAACGGCGCCGACCCCGGCCCCGGCCTGCTGGTCCCCGGCCCCGGCGAGCGGACCGAGGCCGGGTCCGCGGGGGTGACCGCCACCCTGCTGACCGCCTACCGGTCCGCCGCGGACAAGGCCCTGGTGGTGACGGTCGGCTTCGAGACGCGGGACAGCGCCGACCTCGACCTGCACGGGGCCGAGTACCGGAGCAGGAGCGGACGCGAGAGCCGGGTGTCGGCCGCGGTGGGAGGCCGCGAACTCGACCGGGGGGCACGTGCCCGCGCCGCGTTCCTCCTGCCCGGGGCCGCCCCCGGCGGCACGCTCCACGTGAGGGGCTGCCTGGAGGAGTGCTCCTCGCTCGTCTCCCTGGAGGTGCCCGTGGGGTGAGGGCCGAGGCCGCGCGCCCGGCCCCCAGGGTGCCGGTTCCCGCCCGGCCGGTGCTGTCGCCCCGGGCGCACCCCGGTGGTAGATTGTGGTGCCGTACGTCACATTGCGGACAAAAGCGAAGTGGACCCCGGGCTCACGCCCCGGTCCGGACACCGCGGGCGCCCCCGGTCCCGCTGCCCCGCGACGGAGCCGCGCAGACGGGCCGGGTCGCTCCCCCTACCCCCCGGGGGAGCGGCCCGGCCTCCCTCACCTCAGACGCCGAGCCTGCTGCGGACCCGTTCGAAGGCCTTCTCCGGCGTGTAGGCGGTCCGTGTCCAGAAGTCGTCGGCGCGGCAGGGACCGCCGAGAGGCCCGGCCGCGCCGAAACCGGCGGGGTACCCCTCCCCGCGGTCCGCCGCCACCGAGCACCGGGAGCACAGGCGCCACGACCGGTGGTCGGCCCCCCGCCCCGCGAGCCGCCGGCCGGTCGCCGCCCCGTGCAGCGCGTTGGCCTCACACGGAGCGCACAGGGGGCTCCCCGGATCGTCCAGGATCTGCTCTCCGTAGCGGACCAGGACGACGGCGCAGACCAGCGCGGTGACGGGCATCCCGGGAGACCGGGAGATCAGACCGGCCGCGTCGTAGGCCTGCCGGGCACCGTCGGCCCCGGCATGTCCGGAGGGGAGCCGCTCCACACGCAGACGGAGGACACGCAACTCGCGGGCCAGGAGCAGGCGGACGAACCAGCGTCGTGGCCGTGACGGTGCCAGGCGTCCCAGGGTCCTGGCGGAGGCACGGTCCCTGCCGCCTGTGCGCCTCGCGCCGTGATGTTCGGATCCCGCGGCGCCGCGCAGGCCCGCGAAGACGGAGGCCGTCACCACACCGGCCACCACCCCGTACGGAAAGAACCAGGGGACGAGGAACCCCTGGAGGAGAGAGGAGAGCCCGTCCGGGGCCGACGCCGGCTCCCGGTCCGAGGCCTCCGGCCTGGTCACGAACTCCATCGGGGCCCAGGCCGTCACCGCGTCCGGGTCCGGGGCGACCCCGGTCGGCTCTGCGGACCCCGTCGGGGCGTCCTCCAACCGGTCCAGGACCTGGTCGGCCCTGCCCACCAGGCCCTCGGAGGGGTCGAGCACCCCGGGATCGACCTCCGGAGGCCGTAGGGCGCTGCCGAAGGCCTCCACCACGATCCGGCTGTCGACGGTCAGTGCCACGTACACCCCGTCGCGTCCGGACACCTCGTGCAGCGCGTGCAGGAACAGTGACGGCTGCCCGCCGGTCTCGTCGGCGGACACGGACGGGTACACGACCACCTGGACGGGGTGCTCGGCCAGGGGCGGGGAGCCGAGCCGCGACCCGATCCGGTGCAGATCCTCCTCCGACCAGTGGCCGACGGTCCCGTGGTGGACGTACAGGGGCGACTGCTCCAGTTCGGCGGCCACGCGCTCCACGCGTGACAGGTCCGTGATCTCCTCGACCGTCCTCGGGGGACTCACGTCCGCGGCCGCCTCGGGAGCGACCGCCGCACAGGCCGCCAGGACACAGGACGCGAGGAGGGCCGCCGACAGGAGTTCCCGGAGGCCGGAAAGCGTCGAACGCGGGACGCGGTTCATCGCTTCCACCGCTCGAACAGTCCACCCCCGGCGGCGACCAGGCCCCACCCGGCGAGGAGACCTGCCAACACTCCCGCGGCCCCCGGCCACGCGGCCCGGGAAGCGGTGTCCGCCTCCGTGCCCTCCCCGTGCCCGTCGGAGGCCGCGTGGAACTCCGCCTCGGCCAGCAGGGCCATCTCCTCCACGTCGGGGTGCTCCGCCGCGCTCAGGACGTGGTCCAGGGTGTCGGCGGGGTACTCGGGTGACACGCCGGTGTAGGCGGCGTGGTCCACCGCGGCCTCGGGGACCCCGGAGCCGTCGAGGTTGGCCCGTCCGATCATCACGGTGCCGGGCGAGAGCACGAGAACCGGGTCGGTGCCCTCCTCGGTGGAGATCCGCGCGAGGCGGTCGAGGGAGCCGCGGTCCTCCACACCTTCGACCACCAGCAGGCTGAGCCGGACACCGTGTCCGTCCAGAGCGGCACGCAGGTCGTCGGCGACCTCCCGCCGGTCCAGGACACCGGCCAGCTCCTCGTCGACGAACACGCCGCCGTGCTCCTCCAGCATGCGGGCGTAGAAGGTGCCCACCGGGTCCGCGTGGGCCGGGGCGGGAACCGTGACCAGGGTGGCCAAAAGGCCGATCAGAGTCAGGGGGCGCCCGTAGGGGTGAGGGGCCATGGTCGTTCTCCCAGCTTCTGTGCGGGGGTGCTGTCCGGTGCGTGAGGGGGCGGTTCCGCGGGGCCGTGTGCGTTCGGGCGGTCAGCTGCTCCGGCGGTCCTGCCCCGCCCGGCGGTGTTCGCCGCGCGCGACGCGTCCGGGCAGGTCCGGGTCGAGCGTTCCGTAACCGGTCGCCGCCCACACGCTCTCCTCGGGCGCTACCGCGTAGTAGGGGAGGGGCCGGGACCCGCTGGCGTCCGGCACCGCGGCGGGGGTCCTGTGGTCGCGAACGGCTTTGCGGCACACGCGGCAGGCCAGGACCCGAATCGAGTGGAACGAGGCGGGGGCGCGCCAGCGGACGTCAGCGGTCGCGCCCCCGTGCCGCGGGTCGAAGAAGCAGTGCGGGGGAGCGGGCCTGTCATCGAGGGCCGCGTCGCACATGTCGAGAAGGACGTGTACTCCGACCAGGTCGGACGTGTCGGCGGCGGCGTCGAGGACCTTCGCGGCGGCGCCGTAGGCCTCCAGCGCCGGCCCGACCCGCCCGGATCCGGCGCTCTGGGCGGCGACGCGGCGCCCGCACCCGGTGAGGCGCTCGGTGAGCCGTTCGCGGTACTCCTCCTGCTGGGACAGGCCGATGTTCCGCGCCACCGTCTCGGTCAGAGGGGCCACCCGGAGCGGTTTGCGCGCCCACCGGCCGATCCCCCACCAGGCGCCCGTGGCGAGTAGGGCGGCTCCCAGGACGAAGGCCGCCGCGGTGGTGAGGGGAGAGCCGCGCAAGCCGTCGGCCGGGCCGCCGCCCTCCACGATGTCGACCGCGCGGACCAGCCGCTCGGCCAGCGGCGCCTCAGCGAGCCCGGCGTCCGCGTTGACCGCCTCCGCCGTGAGCTCGGCCGGGTCCGAACCCTCGGCCGCGCCGTCGTGCGCCCCTGCCCGGGCCCCGTGCAGCGTCACCCCGTCCCGACCGACGACGAAGAAGGAGCCGTCGGTGTCGGCGTGGTGTGCCAGATCGGCGACGTAGTCGTCCAGACGGCCCTCCTGCCCGACGAGGACGACATAGACGGGCGTGCTCGCGTCGGCCAAGCGGGCGCGCAGGGCCTCGGCGTCCTGCTCGGCCACGTTCCTGCGGTGCAGGGCGCCGACGTAGAGGGGGTCCTCCGCCAGCGCGGACGCGCGGACCGTGGCCATCTCGTCGTAGCGCCAGTCACCCGCGGACGCCGGCGGGGGCGGGGCGAGGACGAACAGTGCCGCCAGGGCTGTGAGGGCCACCGGGGTGAGGACACGCCTCAACGCGTGCCTCCTGTTCTGCGCGCGGCACGGGAACGGCCGTGGGCGGCGGCGCCCGGGGACGGGGGAGAAGGCGGGCCAGGGGGGATTCGGCATGGAGGGCTTTCCGGAGTTTTATGTGGTTCTTATTGAATTGTCTACCACTTTGCACCCCGGGGCACCGCCACCGCACTTACCTCACGCGGCGCACCCGCGCCTCGTCCCACACCGGCTCCGGGGCCTCGTACACGCCCCCGTCCGACCCGAACACCACGAACCGGTCGAACCCGCGCGCGAACCAGCGGTCGTGCGTGACCGCCAGGATCGTCCCCTGGTAGGCGTCCAGCGCCGACTCCAGCGCCTCCGCCGACACCACGTCCAGGTTGTCGGTCGGCTCGTCCAGCAGCAGCATCGTCGTGCCCGACAACTCCAGCAGCAGGACCTGGAACCGCGCCTGCTGGCCGCCCGAGAGCGTGTCGAACACCTGCTCCGCCGCCGACGCCAGCTCGTAGCGGTCCAGCGCCCGCCCCGACTCCTCCCGGGGCAGCCCCCTGCGGGACCCCTTACCCCGGTGCAGGATGTCCAGCAGGGTGCGGCCCGCGAACTCCGGGTGCTCGTGGGTCTGCGCGAACCACCCGGGCAGCACGCGCGCGCCCAGCCGCGCCGACCCGGTGTGCTCCACGGACGGCACCCGCGCCCGTTCCTCCTCCGACAGCGGTGAGGACTCCGGGTCGCTGCCGCCCCCGGCCAGCAGCCGCAGGAAGTGCGACTTCCCCGACCCGTTCGAGCCCAGTACGGCCACCCGCTCGCCGAACCAGACCTCCAGGTCGAAGGGGCGCATCAGCCCGGTCAGCTCCAGACCCCCGCACACCAGGGCCCGCTTGCCGGTACGGCCCCCGCGCAACCGCATCCGCAGGTTCTGCTCCCGGGGCAGCTTCTCCGGCGGGCCCGCGTCCTCGAACCGCCGCAGCCGGGTCCGCGCCGACTGGTACCGCGAGGCCATGTCCGAGTTGTAGGACGCCTTCTGCTTGTAGGTCGTGACCAGCGCCCTCAGCTTGGCGTGCTCCTCGTCCCAGCGCCGCCGCAGCTCGTCCAGGCGCTCGAACCGCTCCCGGCGCGCGTCGTGGTACGTGTCGAAGGCGCCGCCGTGCGTCCACACGGTGTTGCCCGCCGCGCCCAGCTCGACCGTGACGATGCGGTCGGGGACCCGGCTCAGCAGCTCGCGGTCGTGGGAGATGAACAGCACGGTCTTCGATGAGGCCCGCAGCGCCTCCTCCAGCCACCGCTTGCCGGGCACGTCCAGGTAGTTGTCCGGTTCGTCCAGCAGCAGCACCGGAGCGGAGCCCCGCAGCAGGGCCTCGATGACCAGGCGCTTTTGCTCACCGCCCGACAGGGTGCGCACCTCGCGCCACCGGCAGCGCTCGTAGGGCACGCCCAGCGCCGCCACGCAGCACTGGTCCCACACGACCTCGGCCTCGTAACCCCCGGCGTCCCCGTAGCGGGAGATCGCCTCGGCGTAGCGCATCTGCGTCTTCTCGCCGTCGTCGACCATCATCGCCGCCTCGGCCGCCTCCACGTCGGCGTGCGCCGCGCGCACCGCCTCCGGGGACACCGACACCAGCAGCTCGTGCACGGTGGTCTCGTCGCGCACGTGCCCGATGAACTGCGGCATCACCCCCAGCTCCCCGTCCAGGGTGACGGCGCCCGCCTCGGGGCGCCGGTCACCGCGCACGATCCGCAGCAGGGTGCTCTTGCCCGCGCCGTTGGCCCCCACCAGCGCCGTCTTGGAACCCTCGCCCACCCGGAACGACACCGCGTCCAACAGGACCCGCCCGTCGGGAAGGGTGTGACTGACCTGGTTGACGTCGATGTAGCCCAAGACCGCTCTCCACGTGGGGTTTCCGAGCACACGGGGGTCGCCCGGCGCCTCCCGGAAGGCTTCCACTCCCCGCTCCGCCCCCGCAACCCGTTTTCCCCGGTGGCGCGTTCCCCGGTGGCGCGGGGCGTCGGCCGCAAGGGGCCGGCGGCAGGCGCCCGCACCCGTCTGTGTGTCGGGGCGGCCCCCGGGTCCCGCACGGTAGTTGTATGGGTGCCCAGAGTGAAGGAGCGGGGCCGGGCGACACGCGTTCGCCGACTCGGACGTGGTCGGGGTCGGCGAACGCGCACGAGGCGCCGGGACCACCGCAGAACAAGGGGGGCGCATGCAGATCGGGTACAAGCTGGCGACCGAGGCCTTCGGACCGGAGGAGCTCATCCGGCAGGCGGAGCTGGCCGAGCGCGCGGGGTTCGACTTCGTGGAGATCAGTGACCACTACCATCCCTGGCTCGACAACCAGGGCCACTCGCCGTTCACCTGGACCGTGCTCGGCGCCATCGCCGCCAGGACCGAGCGGATCGGACTCGTGACCGGGGTGACCTGCCCGACGGTGCGCTACCACCCGGCGATCATCGCCCAGGCCGCCGCGACCCTGGCCCTGGTCTCCCAAGGGCGCTTCGTCCTCGGCGTCGGCTCCGGGGAGCGGCTCAACGAGCACGTCGTCGGCCAGGAGTTCCCCGACTCGGTCCACGTGCGCCACGACATGCTGCGCGAGGCCCTGGAGATCATCCGCCTGCTCTGGGGCGGCGGCTACCAGTCCTACGAGGGCGACTACCTGCGCCTGGAGGACGCCCGGGTCTTCGACCTGCCCGAGACCGCGCCGCTGATCGCCGTCGCGGCCAGCGGCGCGGTCTCGGCCACACTCGCGGCCGAGTTCGGCGACGGGTTGTTCGCCACGGAGGCCAAGCACGAGATCGTGCGCGACTACCGTGCCGCCGGCGGCGAGGGCCCGGGCTACGCCGAGGTGCCCCTGGCCTGGGCGGAGGACGAGCACACCGCCGCACGGGCCGCCCTGGAGACCTCCCGCTGGGCCCTGACCGGGTGGAAGGTCATGAGCGAGCTGCCCAACCCGGTCAACTTCGCGGCCGCCACCACCACCGTCCGGGAGGAGGACGTCCTGGCGCACTTCGCCTGCGGCCCCGACCCGGAGCGCCACGTCGAGGCCGCCCGCAGGTACGTCGACGCGGGCTTCGACCGCCTGGTCATGCAGAACGCCGGTCCGGACCCCGACGGGTTCGTCGACTTCTACCGCAGGGAGCTGGACGGCCCCCTGCGCGCGCTCTCACCGTCCTGAACGGTGCCCCCCGCCCTCACGGGCCGCCGCCTCGGTGAACCCGTTGGAGGCCACGAACATCCCCTGGTAACCCTCGTAGCCGCTGTGCAGGGTGCCGATGAAGGCGCGTACCTCGTTCGGGGGCACACGCTGGCGCCACCGCTTGCACTGGACCACCACCGACCGCCCCCGGGGGGAGCGCGCGAGGATGTCCGCCCCGCCGTCCTCGGCCCCGCCGACCACGGTGACCGCGGTGTAGCCGTGCACCCGCATCAGCCCGGCGACGTGCTCCTCGAACTCGGTGCCGGTCATCAGGTCCAACTCGGACAGGTCGATCCGTGCGATCGCCCGCCTCCGCGCGGCCAGGCGCATCCGGCCCACGGCCCACCAGGCCAGGGCGGCCACCGCCACCGCCGCCGCGACCCACAACAGCGGCCGTGGCGCGCTCCGGGCCACCCACGTGCCGACCATCAGCGCCACCACCACGGCCAGCACGGCGGCGTGCCGGTGGCGCCACACGAAGTGTCGTTCCCTCGATCGAGTGTCCACGTTCCTCCTGGGGGCGGGGGTTGCTCCCAAGGTCCCCTTCCCCGGGAACGCCGGTCCTCACGGGGATCCGCGCCGCGGACCTGTGGCGGTTCCCACGCCCACGGGCGGCGCGGACCGGTCGGTTCGCGCTCGGGGCGCCGTTCGTCCCTTCGAGGTTCAGGTGAGGGGACCGGACCGCCGGTCGTAGGTGGCGCGAAAGGCCTCGAACCGATCGCGCTGGGTCCTGACGCTGTAGTACAGGAAGAGCACGAGCACGAGGAGACAGGTCAGGGGGGCCGGCCTCAGAAGGTTCTCGGCCTGGAACCCGGGACCGTTGACGTCGGCCACGGGGAGGAACGCGCAGAACACGATGCCGACGAACACCGAAGCCGCGTAGAGGCCAGGGTTGCTCGCGCGCACGAAACGGTCGTGCAGGGTCCGTGCCAGACGATTGGTCTCGGGGTCGGGACCGATGTCACCCGAGGCCGCCTGAAGCCTTGCCGAGGCATAACGGACGGGGTCGGTTTCCCCGGTGCGGGGCAGATTCTTCTGACGGGTGTAGGTGAAGAGACCGGTTGCCAGGGCGGCCACCAGGACCGCGTGGAAGATCCAGACGAGGGACCATCCGGGAATGCCGGTCGGATCGGCCAGTGACGGCGAGGCGGCGGTAACAGCCAGGAGGGCAATGAGAACGCCGGCCAGGGCCGAGCAGCGGAACGCGTAACCGGCGGGGTTGTTCTGCGCGTAGATCTGGACCCTGGCACTGGTGATGTGCAGGGAACCGGGTCGTGGCGATCCGGGTCCCGGCGGCGGAGGGTTCTGTCGCTCGAATCTCATACACGCCAAAATACGATGTTCTCTTCCTGGGGTCCATGTGTTGTGAAGGCGCTGGTCCGTGTTCGGTCCGGAGTTTTCCGCGCGGTTGCTCCCACGGATGTGAAATGTGTCTGCGCGAAGAAGCGGACTGGTCGCGACTGTCGAGGTGACGGCTGGGAGCCGGGCGTAGCGGGTGGCCGGCTGGGGGTTCGTGCAAGTGCTGGCGAAGCAGAAGTCCTGGTACCAGGGCCGAGGCATGCCCCCGCCGCCTCTTCCGACCTGCTGCTGGAACGCGTGCCCGCTCGCATGGAGGTACCGAAAGCCCAGGTCACCGAATGCACGCTTTTCTGTTCCCGTGAAGAAACGGCCCCTGCGGTGGTTGTAGGGGCCGCAGATCGACAATAGTCGGAATGTCTTCGCGGCGGTGTGCCGGGCCGAACGGGGCCCGAATGACTGTGCCTACCCTGACGTTTACCCCTGGAATCCAGGGCGAACACGAAGCTTGACAGTCCGGGGCGGCCCGCGGTCCTTCCGCGGGCCGCCTCGCAGTAATGACAGAGGGACACACATGTTGATCAAGGAACGCAGGTTCCGCGTGAAAGTCTCCTACGGGACGTTCGAGATCGCGGGCATCAACTCCTACGAACACGTGAGCGGGGACATCAACCTGATCTGCCCGGGCCCCGCCTACGGCTTACCCATGGGTTCCCTCGGCAACGACTTCGCCCCCACCGTGCTCATGCAGCTGTGGGATGGAAACCCCGCCACGGTCGACGACCACCCCGATCACGCCGTCTACCGGGTCGAGGTCACAGAACAGGTGCACCTGATGGGTTTGATGGTGGGCCTGTCACTCGACGGTCCCTTCCCCGTCCCCCACGGGACGTGGGCGGCGCACCTGTGGCGGGACGGAAGGAGGGCGCACCTGTCGTGGGAGGGCGCGCTGCTCCCCGGCGAGGACGATGACGGCGAGTACACCTGCACCGGCGACGACTTCCCTGGGGAGGCCGTGGAGTCGTGGGTGGTGCAGTTCTGTCCCTGGTGATCCGATGGCCGCGGGTTCGAGCCCTGCCGGGTGCGCCACGAAATCCCAGTGCGTAGGGGGTTCTCGAAGACCTAGGGAGTGTTTTTTGGAGGCTTTCGGGTCAGCGAGCGGCCGTCCAGGCGATCTCTCGCAAGACGATGTGCGAAGTTCAGCCTGGTTGTGCTTCACGAGCGCAGAGGCGCGGCGAGAGGCAGCCTG